>NZ_JAOQIO010000097.1:0-24168 GCF_025567575.1 Paenibacillus baimaensis
TTCGAGGGAATCAATGTTTGAAATCGTTTCAGATTTTCAGCGATAATCTGTTTTTCATATTGGGATTGGGTCGCTCTAAATAATGTTTTGGCTGCATCATCATGCCTAATGGAAGACTGCCAGTCGTACTTGTAGTCGCCCTTATACGATTCGTATTGATTAGCTGCATCCAGAACAGGAGCAAACCACGATTCTCCTTGCTTTGTGATGGTAAAGGGATTTTTAACGCACGCATCGGGCTTTGGGCTGGAATAGGTATCCTTACGGGCATGGCCATTCATCTTATCCCTGGCAAAGAGCCGTATTTCGTTCATTGGCAAGCTGTGCTTAAAAAAGCCGGTATTGATTATAGACGGTAACTCCAAAAATCGTTACGATAAAATTGTCGATTTTATCGGCTTAATGGAGGAACCTGGAATGAAGTTAATCAAATCGAATTACTATCATAAAATGATTCTATTTTCTATTTTTCTCATTACGTTCCCCATTGTCACTGTGGGCGGCTTTTCCTATATTCGTGCCTCACATACGATCCAGGAAAAGGTAAACATGGGTTCTCTACAAATTTTGAAGCAGATGCAGCATAGGGTCGAACAAAGCTTGCGGACCGCCGACAATGCTTTGACACAATTCACTGCGTCTTCTTCCGTCGCGAAATTGCTTACCAATGATGTAAGAGATGTACATCGCAGCAGTAGTATTCAAATGATTGAAGAGCTTCAGGAAGGGCTCAGGCGTATACAAACCTATGATCTCGGCATGAGCGATGTCCAGTTTATTCAGCTTCGTTACCAGTGGAAAATGACGAACAAAGGGTATGAGCCCTTTTCCTCCATCGAACCGGATTGGAAGCAGCTTCTTGGGGCAAAACGGGGCTCTTACTGGAATATTGGTGAAAACTCTATTGATCTGGTCAAAACCTTGCCTGTTACAGCTCTTGAACCGCCGGCTGCAGTCATATTAAAAGTTCCTTATGAGGAAATCAGCAAATTTTTGTCCGTGGATGCGAACCTGGGAAAGCCATTCATCATGGACTCTGCCTATCGGATCATCGCGGATGCCGACCCTTCCCAAATCGGCATGTCAGTAGCTGCACAGCCCTATATCCAGCAGCTTATGGCAGCAAAGGATGAGCAGGGCATCATTCCCATCGATATGGATGGAAACAGCTACAATTTCATATTCAGCAGGTCGGTCTATAATGGCTGGACCTACGCTTCCTATGTGTCAATTGAAGCGATGACCCGGGAATCCCAAGCGATCAAATGGTTTACGCTGCTTGTATGCGTATTGGTTCTGGCCGCCGGTGTTGCTGCTTCGTTATTCGGCACGAGAAAAATGTATATCCCCATACTGCGTCTGTATCAGGAGCTGTTCACGACTTCCTCCGGCCATGCGAGTCTGCTCAAGGGCAAGGACGAGCTTCAACTGATCGGTGAGAAGTTCCGCGCTTATGTCAACACCGAGAAGAAAATGAGCCATGAGCTGCAATATCAGCGTAATCAGCTCCAGGATTTCTTTATGCTGAAGCTGTTTTTAGGAGAAGCCGAGCAGCAGGAGATTGAAGATAAGCTTCTGGTCAATGGCGAGACATGGAACAGCTTGCGGGTATTGGTCGTACAAATTGACACATTGGATGGAACCAAGTATGAGGAGAAGGATAAAGATTTACTCTTGTTTGCTGTCAACAATATAGTCACCGAGCTTGTTCAAGCGTCAGACCGGCTGCTGAAGCCGATACTGATGGATCAATCGCAGGTCAATTTAATCAGAAGTACCCATCCCACACATGAAGAAGCGGTCCGGTTTATAGATGGATTAGCCAATGAAATTCAGCAGACGGTGAAATATTATTTGCATATCAAGGTGAGCCTTGGCATCAGCCGCCCGTTCAATTATTTGAAAGGAGCTCATCGTGCGTACAAAGAGGCTCTTGAAGCACTTAACTATCGGATAAAGCTCGGTAATGAGGCGATCTTGTACATTGCTGATGTTCAACCCAACGACCGTTCATTGCCTGAATACCCAGAGAAGCTGAAAAATGACTTAATTGATGCCATTAAATTGTCAAATAGAGAACAATCCTATAGGCTGTTGCAGCAGTTTTCGCATGAGGTGTTCAGTGTACAGCTATCGCATAGGGAATACCAAATTATGATGATCGGTCTTCTTACGGATTTGCTCAGGGTATTGCAGGAATCGGGTGGGCTGCTGCAATCCTTGTATGAGGAAGAAAAATCGTTGTTTGACCGGCTGTTTGAGCTTCAGACCTCGAATGAGATTGTGGAATGGTTCTTCCATTCCATTATTGTACCGTCTATCCGGCTCCTGGAGGAACAAAGAAGCAAGCAATATCTCCGAATATCCGAGGAAATGATTAGCATGGTGCACAGCGATTATGACAAAAACCTGACTATAGAAATGTGTGCGTTTCGGATCAATTACCATCCTGATTACATCAGGCATGTATTTCGCAAAGAAGTGGGAATGCCCTTCGGTGAATATCTGGCACAATACCGGCTGCAGATCGCCAAGAAATGGCTTACCGAAACGAACATGAAGATAGCGGAGATTGCCGAGAAGCTTCAATATAACAACTCACAAAATTTCATTCGGTACTTTCGGAAAATGGAAGGAATGACTCCCGGACAATATCGGAACACAACTGACACCGGAGCGGCGGATCTTCACTAGATCCAGCCGTATTTTTTTCTCTAAGAAGCGTATAGCCGCGGAATCGGCCAGCAGCTGCAACCGTTATGGATTATTGAACAGCCAGCAAGGATTGTATCCTGCCCAGCTTCGCTTACCTTGCGGAAACAGCCGTCCCGGATTGTAGACGGCACTGTGGTTTCTCTCTTACGATGAAACCGAACAACCGACGCTAAGCGGAAATGGAGGATGCGTACATGAATGTCAAACGAGTGAAGATGCAGAGGGGCAATTGGAGCCAGCAGCTTCGCCAAATCAAAGTGGACCGTTGGCTGTATCTAATGCTGGTTCCAGGTATTGTATATTTTGTGGTTTTCAAATATTTTCCTATGTGGGGCATATTTTTGGCCTTCCAGGATTACCAGCCCTATCTCGGATTTTGGGGCAGCAAATGGGTAGGGCTGCGGCATTTTGAACGGTTTTTCAGTGATCCCTCATTTTGGATGCTGTTTCGCAATACCTTTTACATCGCGTCCTATAATCTGATTTTTTATTTTCCACTGCCGATTCTTATCGCGCTTATGCTGAATGAGGTAAAGAATGAGCTGTTTAAACGGCTGGCTCAAACCTTCATTTATGTGCCCCATTTTTTCTCGTGGGTCGTTATTTCAGGACTTAGCTACATTCTGCTGACTACAGAGGGGGGCATCGTCAATGAATTGATCCAGTATGGAGGCGGGGAGAAAATTAATTTCCTGTTGAATAAAGACTGGTTCCGTACGCTCATTACATCACAGATCATTTGGAAAGAAACCGGATGGGGAACAATTATTTTCTTGGCAGCGCTCTCTGGTGTAGATCCATCCTTGTACGAAGCTTCACGCATCGACGGAGCCAACCGCTGGCGGCAGCTGGTTCACATTACGCTTCCGGCGATTCGCAGTACGATCATCATTTTGCTGATTCTTCGCTTGGGTAATTTTCTTGAGCTGGGCTTTGAGCAAATTTATTTGATGCTGAATGCGATGAATCGTGAGGCGGGAGAAACGTTCGATACCTACATTTATACAAATGGAATACAACAGGGTTTGTTCAGCTATACGACAGCGGTGGGCTTGTTCAATTCCTCCATCGGCCTTGTATTAATTGTTACGGCTAATGCCATAGCCAAGCGCTTCGGCGAAGAAGGCGTCTACTAGAAGCAAACCTGTAAGGAGGAGGGGCAGCATGGTTCAAGACCGAACGTTCGGCAGCAGGCTTTTTGTAGCCATGAATTATACAATTATTAGCTTATTCGCATTAGTGACGATTATCCCGTTCATTCATGTGACGGCGGCTTCCTTCACGACAGCGGAGGAGCTTCGCCAACATTCTTTTGTATTGTTTCCTACTGTCTTTTCGCTTGATGCCTATACGTATATTTTGACTACCGATACGATTACGCGAAGCATGGGAGCTACCGTCTTCATTACATTGGCCGGCACCCTGGTCAATATCGCCATGACTACGCTTATGGCTTATCCGTTAGCCCGCAGAACCTTGATCGGACGCAACCGGATTATGCTGATGGTTTTGTTTACGATGCTGTTTCAGGGAGGGATGATTCCAACCTTTCTGATGGTGAAACAGCTGGGACTGCTTAACTCCTATTGGGCTGTTATTCTTCCGGGTGCAATCAGCGCCTTTAATCTCATTGTGATGAAAAACTTTTTCCAGCAGCTTCCTGATGGTTTGGAGGAGTCGGCGAAAATGGACGGAGCCAATGATTTGATCATCCTGCTCAGAATCGTAATTCCACTATCGATGCCAGCCATCGCGACATTCTCGTTATTTTATGCGGTAGGACATTGGAATTCTTTCCTTACACCCGTGCTGTATTTGAATAATCCCGAGAAATGGCCGATACAGGTACTGCTGCGACAAATCGTTATTTTATCACAGGGCGGCTTTGGCGATGCGGCGGAAATGGGAACGGATTTTGTGCCGCTTCCGGAGCAGACGTTAAAGTCCGCCGTGATCGTTTTTTCCAACCTGCCGATATTGCTTGTTTATCCTTTTCTGCAAAAGCATTTTGCCAAAGGTGTACTTCTCGGCTCCGTAAAGGGCTGAGATCGAAATAGGAATGGTAATAACCGAAGTAGGACTTTAATAAGGGGAGATGGTTGTAATGTTGATGAACACGAAATGGAGACCTTTTACATCGGGCGCCTGCCTGTTGGCTGTATCGCTCGGCCTGCTTTCAGCTTGCGGTGAAGCTCTGTCCGTACAAACAGGGGGAGATCCGAAGGCACAGGACTCTCAGGGCCCGAAAACGATATCTGTAATGATGCCCTATTTCTCAACCGAGCCTCCCAAAGCGGATAATCCTGTTTTCAAAAAGCTGGAGGAACTGACGAACACCAGGCTTAATATCACCTGGGTGCCGAATGCGGCTTACAAAGATAAGCTGTCGGTCAGTCTCGCGTCCAATGATTTGCCGCAAATTTCGGTAATAACCAATCTGGAAGGCGGCATTTATGCGCCAAGTATTTTAAATGGGGTACGCTCAGGAGCTTTTTGGGAAATCGGTCCGTTGCTTAAGGACTATCCCAACCTCGGGAAGCTGAACAAGGATGTGCTTGAGAATGTTTCACATGACGGTAAAAATTATGCATTGTTCCGTCCCCGGGTGCTTGCTCGCGGCGTCGTCGTTTTTCGCAAGGACTGGCTGGATGCGCTCGGCTTGCAAGAGCCCAAAACCATCGACGATCTGTATAACGTGATTAAGGCTTTTGCGCTGAACGACCCGGATAAAAACGGGAAAAATGATACTTATGGATTGGTTTCACGTAAAGGTATCGCCGACCTGGATATGCTTTCTGGATTCTTCGGTGCAGGCAATGGCTGGGAAATGCGGGAGGGCAAGCTGGTTCCAAGCTTTATGACGAAGGAGTATTTGGATGCGTTAAAGTTCTATAACCGCTTGTATAAGGAAAAGTTGATGAATGCCGACTTTGCAGTTTCGGAAGGGAACCAAAGCAAGGCGATATTTGAAAACGGCAGGGCGGGGGTCATTATTTCAACGGCTATTGACGATGTGATTGGCAATGATCGGGAAATTAAAAAGACGAATCCCAAGGGAGCCGCGGATATGGTTTCACGGATTCAGGGGCCCAAAGGTGAAAGAATACTGGCCTCCGCAGGATATAACGGGATCTTCATGTTCCCTAAAAGCTCTGTAAAGACCGAAGCCGAGATGAGAGCCATTCTTGCTTTCTTCGACCAGATGTTTAAGCCTGAAATCGCGAACCTCCTGAATTGGGGAATTGAGGGCAAGCACTACCATCTGGAGAACGGCAAAGCCGTCAGTACGGAAGCGGAACAAAAGCTGAAGGTTGACGACCTGCTGCCGATTCCGCAGCTCAGCATTGTTATGGATACGGATGCCCCTCTCGAAGGTGAGAATACACCGCTTGAACAGAAGCTGAAAAAAATGTTTAAGGACAACGTATCGATTGCCGTCCAAAATCCGGCTTCGTCGCTGCTCTCTCCGACACTTTCTGAAAAGAGCGGTGAATTGGACAAGATCCGCAACGACGCGAAGGTAAAATATATTCTTGGAGAGATTGATGATAACGGCTGGAACAATGAGATCGAGAAGTGGAAGAAATCCGGAGGCGATAAAGGAATTGAAGAAATCAACGCGGAGTATGCGAAGCGGAAAAAATAGGGCCGGCAAAAACGTCATGTATCGAAATGGAGAGGGCTATTTATGAAACCCACAGTATTTGTTGTAGGAGACAGCATATCTGTGCACTATGGTCCGTTTCTGAAACGAATGACCAGCTCCAGATTTGAATATACAACGAGAGGTTATGTGGAAGAGGCTCTTAAAAATCTGGATGTCCCGGTTGGAGCCAATTCCGGTGACAGCAGAGCGGTTTTGGATTTTTTAAAAAACGAATATATCAGAAATTCAACCTATGACACGCTTCTGGTAAACTGCGGTCTCCACGATATTAAGATAAAAAATGGTGCTGCTGGTCCACAGATCAACGAGCTTGAGTATGCAGATAACCTGCAAGCTATCGCTGATCTTTCCAGCAAGATGGCACAACAGGTCTTCTGGATAAGTACGACTCCTGTCGTGGATGCTATTCATAATAACCGAAATGTAGGCTTTAGGCGTTACCGTGAGGATGCCCTTCGTTACAACCGAATTGCTGAACATGTAGCAGCGGGAGCCCATGTGTCCCTCATTGATCTTTATACCTTTACAGCAAGCTTGGGCGATGACATCTACTGTGATCATGTTCATTTCAGGGAAGACATCAGGGCATTGCAGGCTGCATTTATATCAGGCTACCTGTTTAGTACGTAACATGATTTTATAAGGAGGACGTTACTTTGAGAAAAAAAGAGATATCCTTATTCCTGGTCGTATTGATGCTGGCATCCCTATTTATTGGCTTTCCCCAAATTGGCTATACAGCCATTCCTACTGGAAGCAATGTAAGCGCTATCTCGGCAGATGCAGTGTATTCCGAAGCCGGCGCTGAGATCATACAGTATCCTGTACTGCCGGGAGCCCATTCAAGCACTTCCTACACGTTGAAGGTGAATGGACAAAACGTGTTTGTTGAACAATTCGGGGATGTCAGCTATGCCCGCTTCTCCTATTCGGGTACGGTTCAGGTGGATGTGTATGCCAATGAGACTATTGAATCGTTTGGCATTAGTCCGCTCAATTACCAGATTGAAGGTATCAAGGATGGAAGTAAGCTAACCTTCAGCATCTCGGAGCCAAGGACTTTAATCATAACGATTAACAATCTCGAGAAGCTGCTCCTCTTTGCTGACGGTCTGGAAGCAGATGCACCTGTCATCGGTGCTCCTGGCGTCGTCAATCTGGCAAGCTATTTGCCGGCAGGCCGCGATCCGGATGCGGCGATAACCGAGCTGTTCCAGCAGGCGATTGACGATACTTCTGTACTGGGTAGCGGTTCTGGCGGGATCTTGTTTGTTCCTGACGGGAAGTACATGACGGCTCAGCTGAGGTTAAAAAGCAATGTGCATCTGTATTTGCAAAGCGGAGCATGGATACGGGCTGTGCCGGAATTTAACAGCACGAATTATCCGCCGCAAAATAACGGCGATTCCTCCTTTATTTTCATAGGCAGCGCCCAGCATGTAAAAATTACGGGAAGAGGCATCATTGACGGTAACGGGATGGCCGTTCGCACGCTTAATCCCAATGCGAACATTAAGCTGCTGAGGACGGCCGATGCAACGGATTTGTTGATCCGGGACGTTTACTTCAGAGATTCCGCCAGATGGTCGATTCATCTGCTGTACGCAAGCGACGTCACATTGAAAAATTTTAAGCTGATCAATGATCTTCGGGGAGGTCCTGATCCTGTCGACCCCGAATTGCTGCGCCCGACGGTAACCAATACCGATGGAGTGGACATTGACGCCTCGCAGAATGTAACGGTTGAAGGCGGCTTTATTTACACGGGTGACGACGCGATTTCGCCTAAAGTAAGCAATTATATGAATTTAAAAAGACCTGCTTTCGATATGCATATTAAAAATAATGTATTATGGTCGTTAAAAGTTGCGATGAGAGTGGGCGATGAAACGCTGGATGATATTTATAACGTTCATTTTGAAAATAATGAGGTCATTCGCGCAGACCGTTTTCTAACTATTTGGGCGGGAGATGCAGTCCGTCTTCATGATATTAATGTGATTAATAATCGCGCAGAGTTTATCGGCGGCAATTACAATGAACGGTATTTTCAATTTGTCCAGAAGAAGCGCGCGGCCATAAATCCAGGCTGGATAGATCGTGTTCTTGTCAAGGATTTCACCGGCTTGAACAGGGCTGAGCAGCCTTCCAGCATCGAAGGTTTTGATGCCTGGCATCTCATTACGAACGTAACCTTCGAGAATGTCAAGATCGCTGGAACAACGGCGGCAAACAAAGCGGATGTGCCGTTGCGGTTCGTCAACCGCTACTACAACAATGTGTCGTTTCTACCATCAGGGACCGCTTATTCCGGCTCTCCGCTGACGCCGTACCCTTATCCTGATCCTTCGTTGGTTACTACTGTGGAAGCGGAAGACATGGAGCTTGTTAATTATACTGTGGAAGACCAGCCCGTAGCATCCGGCGGGAAAGTAATCAAGGTGACCGGAACAGGCACGGCGGATAAGCTTTTTGATAAAAATACTGGCATCTATGATGTCATCGTCCATTATTTTGACGAGAACGACGGAAACGCTACCTACAAGCTGCTGGTCAATGGATCGCAAGTGGATGCGTGGACAGCGAATCAGGACTTAGGCTCCGGCTCGGTTTCCGATATCTCACGAACTACCAGACTGATTTCAGGGATACATCTGAAGCCATGGGATGAGGTCAGGATCGAGGGTACCTCCGAGGGATCGGAAGCAGCCCGAATGGATAAAATCGAATTTATATTCAAAACCGAACCGGACTTGTCCGCCACTGGCGGAATAGCGGGTACGGTAACAGATGATCAGGGAAGCCCGGTACAGGGAGCGTTGGTTCAGGCAACGGTTGCCAGGGACGTGTACAGGACATTCACCGATTCCTCAGGTACTTATCATCTTCAGCATATACCCGCGGGCACCCATACTATTAAGACAGTTAAAAGCGGATATAGCGAGAGGACGGCATCAGGAGTCCACGTTACTGTGGGATTGACCACTTACAGCGTCAATTTTTCGCTGCCCGTTGTTTCAACGGTTCCTTATTTGGCAGCTGTTCAGGTATCCGGTTCAATTCCGACTCTGGCTTCAGGCCAAAGCGGGTACGAATTAAACAAGCTCATCGTCACCGCAACTGACCAATTCGGCCGCGCATATCCGGTTTCGGGCTTGCCTCAGTCATGGAATATTCAATCAGGCAGCGTATATGCAGCTGTTTACGGAAGTGTATTGCAGCCTCTGGGCGCGGGAACGGGTACAGTCACATCCACGATAAACGGTGTGCAAAGCAATACGGTTAGTTTCGCTGTCTATCCATGGGAGGGAGGCTCTCCACGGATATTGCAGGTGGATCGAAGAGGACTAACAGCCGGCGCTTATTTATCAATTGCTGCTGCTGTAAACAGCTCACCGGCGCTTAAACCGGGGGATCGTATCAGTTTGGTACCAGGCAGTGGCCCGTACCGTGAGACTGTTTCCATTCATGCATCCGGCACTCCCGGGCACCCGATTATTTTCGAGGGCAACGGTGAATTGATCACCGGCTTTAACACCTTCCAGTTTACTCAGGAGGCGGGCGGTCAATGGACATATACCTTGCCAAGTCCTATTGAGAACACAACCACGGGCGGGAGCTCCAATACGTTCAGGCATCTGGTGGTCTACAATGGTCAACGTCTGATGCTCGACCAACCGTCGGGCCAAAATGCAGGTAAGTTTACAAGCGATTATGCTGCATTGTCTCCGGATGGGAAGAAGCTGATCTTGAACATGAGTAAGGCTTCACCAACGGCGGGATGGGAAATTGCTTCCCGGCAAAATGGTGTTAACGTGTCCAATCCGTATGCCTATCAAACTTATCGCAATCTGCGCGTTTCGGGAGCGCAGAATGACGGTTTTAACGTCCATGGAACCGGGGGCGGACTGGTATTCGAGAACATCGAAGCCTTCCATAATTTTGACGAAGGTTATTCCTCTCACGATAGTACACAATCTTCAATTGACGGCGGTATTTTCTGGGGGAACGATAACGGAATTTATAACCAAACCAATACAGCTCTTCATTTTACTGCAAACAACGTCCAGGTTCACAGCAATATTGGAGCGGGATTGACGGCACAAGCGGGAAATAATTTCTTGAACAATGTCCGTTCATGGGACAATGGAATCAGCAATTTGCGGCTGGGCGGGTCTGTTGCGACTGTCAATGTTGTGACCTACGAGAGTCGTTGGAATCAACGGCCGTGGGTAGGATTTCAAGAATTACAGAACTATAGCCTGGGTGTTCAACTGCAGCCATATTCCTACTCAGTGCGTACGCCCATCACCTATTCAGGCATGGCTCCAACCGTATTTCCTGCCAGCCAACTGCCTCCTATGAAGGTGCCGTTCGATGACTGGCGGTATATCTATTTCACAGCTGCCCAATTGGCTGATCCGGGAATAAGCGGGCCAACGGCTGATCCCGACAATGATGGACTCACCAATCTTACGGAATATGAAACAGGTCAGGACCCCAACCATTAACAGAGTAAACGTAAAAAGCATCTGATCCGCTCAGGTGCTTTTTGTAGTTGCACGTTCAAATCATTTATTTATCTGAAAAGACCTTGGAAAGAGTTCACCACGTATATTGCTATATTGGAAATGGAAACACATAGTAGAGGGTGATGTAGCCACGACTTAATAAAATGGGATGATAGAAATGTTGACAAAAAATAGGAAAGATGAATGAGTTTTGGAGGAAAAAAGGAGCTGTAAAATTATATAAGACTACGTTCATTAAGCTAACGGATTACGATAACTCAATGAACACTAAGAAACAGCGCCGACATGATAGCTGCCGTTTCTCACCTAACGGGCAGTTTTGCGACAAAACACAGCATGTACAACATAAAGCAAAACACTAGCCCTCAACAGCGCGGTCCTCTTAGGCCGCGTCTTTTGCATTTATTTCCTCCATAACGAACGACAAAATAAATTATACCCGGGTAATATTGATTTTTTATTTTTACCCGGGTATAATTGGTGATGCAATCAGAGAGGAGGTCAGCATGAGTAATACCCTAACGCACTTTTACTGCACGGCATTTTTGGGTGTGAGAGTCGTCGCCAGTGGATCGTTACAGCACGTTGTTACTACAGTGAAGGATGCTCTGGATGACAGAGACCTCACACAGCTGCTTATATTTGACGATTCCACAGGGAAGCCAATAGATGTTGATTTTCGTGGGAAGACAGATGATGTGCTCAAACGATTAGGAGAACAGTTTGGTGACCTACCCGGTACGGAAGTGAATCACCAGCCTATACGGCGGGTCGGACGACCCAAGCTGGGGGTTGTATCCGGTGAGGTTACGTTATTGCCACGGCATTGGGAATGGCTCAAGAGTCAACCTGGAGGGGCGTCAGTAACATTACGAAAACTCATTGATGAGGCTCGCCGTGCTGGAGAAAAACAGAGCAATATCCGAGAGTCACAAGAAGCAACATATAACTTCATGACAGCTATGGCCGGGAACTTCCATCAATACGAAGAAGCTCTGCGGGCACTGTATGCTGGTGATTTGGATCGTTTTTACCACTTCATCGATGACTGGGCACCTGATATCAGAAACCATGTCAAAAAATTAGCCGCTAATGCATTCCCTGAAGGAAACTTATAAATGAGAGCATGTGGAGGCGTAAATAATTAAAAAAGGAACTACGAAAGGAGCCGCTATGACAGAGTTTGAATCTATTCGTTACATCGAACCCTCGCAACGCGCTGGCATGAGGTTTATGCAACGAGGCATTGAGGGCAGCATCGTCATGTTGAACCTGCTGCGCTTTCGTGATGTTGCCGATTACACAGCCAATCCTAAACTAACACCGGAGGCCCCAATCAGCGGTGCCGAAGCTTTCAACCGCTACATTGAGCACACCCTCCCATTTCTCCGTGAAAGCGGAGGTGAAGTGCTGTTTCTTGGCGATGGCGGAGAGTTTCTTATCGGACCCGAAGACGAAAGATGGGATCTTGTTATGCTGATCCGCCAGAGCAGCGCGCAGTCGTTTCTTGCTTTTTCAAGTCATCAAGACTACCTAGCCGGTATCGGGCATCGGACTGCAGCGATCGAAGATTCACGCCTTCTGCCTATGACAGAATTTCCGATATCGAATTAATTGGAGGAGAAGATGATCATGAACATCCTGAAAGTAAACGGCATCGATTTGGCCTATGACAGTTTCGGAAACGAAAATGACGAGGCTATTATCCTAATCGCCGGGCTTGGAACCCAGATGATCCGATGGACGGTTTCGTTTTGTCGGATATTAGCAGCGCGGGGCTTTCGCGTGATTCGCTTTGACAATCGCGATGTAGGTTGCTCGACGCACTTTAGTCATTATCAGACGCTGGATTTTGACGCACTGGCGACTGCTCTTATGTCGGGACAGCGACCGGACATCCCTTACACTCTCGATGACATGTCCAACGACGCTATCGGACTGCTCGACGCCCTTTCAATTGACCGGGCACATTTCGTTGGCAGGTCGATGGGCGGAATGATCGCCCAGATTGCAGCCAGTGAGTACCCTGAACGGGTTTTATCACTCACTTCCATTATGGCCAGTTCCGGTAATCCCACCCTTCCGCAATCTTCCCCGGAAGTCATGGCGATGATGACTACACCGGCGCCGAACCCATTTGAGGATGAAGCAGGATTTTTGGCGCACAGCCTCGCTTTTGCCAAACGCATCGCTGGCACCGGCTATCCGTTTGAAGAGGACGCTTATCGGACGCTCATTCTGGAGGAAGTCCAGCGAGCCTACGATCCAGGCAGTGTCGGACGACAAATTGCTGCGATCGCTGTCTCCGGTGACCGGCGTCCGCGGCTGGCGACCATAAAAGTACCAGCACTTGTCATTCATGGGGTGGAAGATCCCCTGTTCGTCCCAGCGTGTGGCGAGGACACGGCTTCTGCCATCCCGGGCGCCGAGCTAATGTTGGTTGACAGCATGGGACACGACCTGCCGCACCTACTGTACAAAGTAACCGCTGATGGCATAGAGCGAATGGCTCGTCGCAATTGACACGCGCTTCCTGAATAGCAACCATCCGGAGTCCCGCGGTGTCCAATGGGGCTGAGTAGGCCTAGGGGCGCAGCGCTAATCAATTTGTACCCTTGGCGCATACGACCAGGTTGGAAGCGGCGGTGCTCTTGGAACGGTTGTTAAATATGTGGGAACGATCGAATAATCGCCGGTTTCATGATAACATCGTGAGCGGGCGCTTTTTCTGTGGGGATTTTTCCAAACAGACGATGGTCAGATTCAGAAACGAATTATTCAAGTAACTGGGAACTATAGTTTTTGGCATACGAATATGCTGCGCTTGGAGGAAGAAGAATGAGTTTAACATTATCCTTGGATTTTCAGTACACGACATCGATCGAGAAGCTTTGGTCCGCCTTAACCGATTCAAGCAAGCTTGCCAAGTGGGTGGCCAACATCCATACCGGTCAGGCGATGGAAAATGATTTTAAGCCCGTTGTAGGACACCATTTTCAGTTTCGCACTCAGCCGACCGAATGGTGGAATGGAATTATTGACGGCGAAGTGCTTATCGTGGACGTACCAAACCTGTTGTCCTATACTTGGGCTAGCGGAGAGAAGCACACGGTCACCTGGACGCTGCAGGATTTAGGGGACGGAAAGGTTAACCTTCATCTCGAACAAACCGGAATCTCAAATGCTCAAGCACTGGGTGGAGCTAAGTATGGCTGGAGTAATTGGTGTGGCGAGCTTGAAAATGTGTTGGAACAATAACCGCAATCGAAACAGAGACATGGCGGAATTCCTGATGTGGCTCTGTTGTCACTTGCCGATGTAAATATGATCGGTTGCTTTTCTCGGATACCCGATTTTGTTGGACTTAGTAAGGGCGATAATTATAATCATCATTATGATGTCTTATTTTTGGCTGATTACTGATGACCTACCAAATAGGTTTGGGGATATTCCGAGAAGGGATCAAATTTTGGTCAAAGTAGTATCATTTCTTGTTTCCATCGTTACAGTAGGTTTTCTTCTGAGCGTTTATTTGGAGGTTTTATACCCCATAAAATCTTCTGTATTATTAAGCTAAATGAGAACGTTAGTTGAATAATGTAACCGCGGCAGCTGGGCATGGATCGGCTGCTTTTTCGTTACGCTCCGGCAGAATAACGCAATGGGGCCGCAGTCGAAATAAAGGAACAGAATTGCTCGATTAACGACACCCATGGCCATCATGCGGGAGGCATTCCGTCATCTGGACCGGCTATTATCCGAGTCAGTCGGCGTTTCCGATTTTCCCGCGTGGTTCGCCTGAGATGAATTCGTCGTACTGACACGTGATCGCCCCAGGTGAGCAGCCTCATCACGATCCTTGAGGATACGCTGTCCGCGAACCTGCTTCGGCTTGAAGACGGGAACAAGCTGTCGATTACCGTAAGTATCGGAGCCAGCCATTATCCGGAAGACGGAGCAAATGCCGATGAGCTCTATAAGAGAGCGGATGAACGCATGTATCGGATGAAGAAAGATGCTATGCCGAATACGAAAAAAAGAAGTCGACCATCTCGTTGGTCGGCTTCTAATTATTCTATTGCGCGGTCAGGATCTGTGGACCTTCAGCCGTGATGGCGATCGTATGCTCGTATTGGGCGGCGAGCTTGCGGTCCAGCGTCCGCGCGGTCCAGCCGTCCGCATCGATTGTCATGTAGTAGGTGCCTTCGGTGATCATGGGCTCGATCGTGAACACCATGCCTTCCTTGATGCGGAGGCCTTTACCGGGTTTGCCGACATGGATGTAGTTCGGCGCCTCGTGCAGGTCCCGGCCGATGCCATGCGCGAGAAGGTCGCGCACGACGCCGAAGCCGTTCGATTCGGCATGCCGCTGGATCGCGCTCGTCACGTCGCCGAGCCGATTGCCAGGCTGCGCCTGCGCGATGCCGAGGTCAAGGCATTCCTTCGTGACGCGCATCAGCTTCTCGGCCGTCGACGAGATTTTCCCGACCGCATAGCACCAGGCCGAATCGCCGAGCCAGCCGTCGAGCTCCGCGACCGTGTCAATCGTAACGATATCACCTTCCTCAAGTGGCTTATCGCTAGGGAATCCATGCGCGATCACGTCGTTGACGGAGGCGCAGGTCGCATATTGATAGCCATTGTAGCCCTTCGTGTAAGGCTTGGCGCCGTGCTTCAAGATAATGTCCTCGAAGATGCGCTCAATCTCGTTCGTCGTGATGCCCGGTTGGATGAGCGGGGCGATTGTGCGATGGCATTCGGCCACCACTTGGCATGCCTTGCGGATGGCCTCGATTTCATGTTTGCTTTTTAAGATGACCATGTTCGTATCAGTACTCCTTCGTAATGGCTTGTATCGCGAGCTCGGCGATTCGATCGATGTCCAGCTCGGAAGTGCCCGCATAGTAGTGCAGCCCGCAGCAGCCGACCAGCACGGCAAGCATATGGTCGACGCTGTCGTCTTCGCGTTGGGCGATCGATTGGAGCGGAACGTACAGCCGTTCCATGAATCGTCTCTTGGCGGCGTGCCGATCCTTCTCAGGCAAGCCTGCATAATGCTCCGCCGCCATCTTGTAGACGAGATATGCGCGGGCGTCCGACTGCCACAACCCGAGCAGCGCCTTGCAATACGTCAACAGCTGCTTGTCATCCGGGCTGCCGCCAAGGATGTTCGCCCATTCTGCCAGGGCTTGCTCGCATCGCTCGAAGCCGCTGCCCAGCACATCTTCTATCAATAAATGCCGATTGGGGTAATAATGGTACACCGTGCCGTAACCGAGCTCGGCCTCGCGGGCGACGTCGCGAATATCAAAGCTGCCGCCCGTGTGGAAGTAGGCGCGCGCGGCGGCGTCCAGGATCTGTTCTCTGCGCTGCATGCGGATGATCTCATTTTGTTCTTTGGTACGGGGGCACATGGGTGCGTGAACCTCCTTGTATAGACCTGCAAATTTGTCGATATAAAGATTGTAACCCATGGGGCGGGGATATGCAAATTATTTGTTGGTGAAAAAAATAAAGGTCTTTAATTGAAAATAAAGTTCTTTAGTGAACTGAACACAGACCTCCAGGTAGGTAGTTGCGGAGGCGGTGGTGTTCTGGGAGTGGCGATCCGTGGTGATTTAGAATCACCGCGGTTTTTGTTTTTTCGCAAGAAGAAGGAGATACATGGTAAAGTGGAGGAGGAGGGGCGCGCGGCGGTAGCAGTATTAACGAAGAACGATAATTGAACGTACCAAGGGAGCAGACCGTTGCGACAACTGCTCTCTTTAAACATTGAAGAAACGGGCAGATTACTTTGGAACAGGAAGGTAATATCTGATCAAAAAAGAATACATATAGGAATCAATGTTAAGATCTGATCGTGATTTTTATGGTTTAAACAATGAATATAACTGAGGAGGCCCAGTATGGACAGTAAAGTTGCGTTAATAGTAATTGATGTTCAGGTCGGAATCTTCCATGAAAACTATCCTGTACATAACGTGATGAGTTATTGAGGAACATAAAATTACTTATTGAATGAGCACATTCTTCTAACAGGCCAATCATCTATGTACAACATAACGCAGGACCTGGAAAACCATTGAAACATGGGACTTCAGGGTGGGAAATCCATCCGGATATACTCACAGGAATACAAACTGAACTATGTGTTGATACGACATGTCGTCGAGCTCGAAGTCTAGGGTATGAGATAACGGTTGCAAAAGACTGCCATAGTACATGGGTTAGAGGGGATTTGAGAGCTCAACAAATCATTGATCATCACAATATTCTTCTTTGTTGGTTTGCTAAAGTAGAAGAAAGTAAACACATTTTATCCACATCATGAGCTGCCGTGGATTCCGTCTGTGGCTTTATTAGAAAAAATAAGGAATATAGGAACTTTGAATTGGCAAGAAATTTGTTGTTATATTTACTAAATGAGTAAATTTATCTTAAGCAACGGGTACGATAGTTCAATGAATTAAAACGGGAACTGCTTCTGCGGATCCCGTTTTAATTTTGATTTTGGAAGCATATCTTTGCCGCAGGTACTTTGAAACATTTCTTTGCCGTTACGGCAAAGATATGCTTCAAGCCTCATATACTATCACTTGAACCGCCGGCTCGGCGACATAACGTCGGCGATTCAACAGCATGCGGAAGCAAACGGGTATTCGGTCGTACGCGATCTGCTGGCGAACAGGATCGAGCGGAGCCTGCACGAGGAGCCGAGCTACGAGCATATCGGCGTAGCCGGCAAAGGCATTCGGTTAAAGGAAGGTATGGTGTTTACGATTGAACCGATGGTCAACGAAGGTGCGTTCCGTATCACGACCGACGACGATCGGTGGACGGCGAGAACGGCCGACGGCTAGTTGTCGGCGCAATATGAGCTTACGATTCGCAGTCACGCCGGACGGACGGGAATGCGTCATTTTAGGAAATAAGTCGCCAACCCGGCTTGCTTGGCCTGACGAAAGTTCGTAATCCGAAACGACAAAAAAGCGCTGAGTCCAGGGAAACTTTTTTTACATGGTTTGTAACTTTACCGATTTGCGAAAAACCGCGTTGTTATTATGACTTTGGTACAGAAAGCAAGCAGAACTGAAAACAGTAAAAGAGCAGCCGTAGCTGCTCCTTTGACTTGCTCATGAAAATTCTTACATACTAAATGATTAATGACCACAAATTGGAGTAGTTTCTACCATAAGCTATATACACATTGGTAGTCGTGTTGCCCCATTCGGGTACATTGTCATACTTGGAAAGACGATGTTATCATCGGAGAAATGTTATCGGCACATTCGACCAAAATGGCCCATATGTTGCCACTCCCCAAATTGAGGCCTCACTCACTTCAACTGTCCGTCAACGCCTACCGCTGAACCGTTTGATCGCTTCCTCGGTTACCGGCGCGAAGAGGTTAACCAGATTGCCGTCGGGATCGCGAAACAGCACAGCACGGTTCCCCCACGGCATCGTGGTTGGTTCCTTTACCCACTCGTCGACAAACGGCTTCAAGCGCTCGTATTCGGCATCGACATCGTGGACGCGGAACTCGATGATGACAGTGTGATTGTCGGCCGCCACTGCGGAACCAGCGCCGAACAGTTGCACCGTCTGGGAGTGGCCGATGGCCAGGGTGCACGATGGCACAACGAGTTCAGCAAAGACGGGCGCGGGGCGTTCCGCCGAAACACCCATGACTTTCTCATAGAACTCGACGAGACGATCCACGTCGTCGGTAATGATACGTACAGAAGCAAAATTCACGAGATACCATCCTTCCTATAATAAATGATACAATACCGTATCATATCATTTTGGGCCAGAATACTTCGCATTTATCTTCCACTCCTTTATGTTTACTTACTCCGATTATAAAAGAACGCTACTGACAACAGTATGTCAGTAGCGTTTTAACATTTTTTTGGCTTACTCCCGAATTCGATTTCGGAATGCGTCAGTACACGATATGGATGTTGCCGCGTTCCCCGATCTCAACCTTGGTGTAGCTGTTCAGCAAGTCCATGTCGGTCGAATAGCCTTGCGGTTTTGGCAGCTGCCTTGTGGTTACATGGATAAAGAAGTCCGTTTTTTACTATATTGACAGTCGATACAATCGTTACAATGGGGGTGAAAAATAAATCACAATGATGGGAGTTACGAAGCATGACGGTTAAGTTAAAGAGAGTCGCGATTTTCGTGGAACAGATGAAAAGGGCTTTGGATTTCTACCGTATATTGGGATTCGAAATACCTGAAAGCGCCAATGAAGAACATCACGTTGAGGTGGAGCATACCGGAATTCGCTTGGCATTCGGCACGTGGGAATCGGCGCAGGTCGTTTTGGACGGCTGGGAAGAGCCTGTTGGATATCGAATAGAGCTCGCATTTCAGTTTGACAGCCGCGAAGCGCTGGATGAATTGTACCGTCAATTGACGGTACATGGATATATCGGACATCGCGGGCCACGGGATACGCCTAGGGGGGAGCGCTACGCGATTGTAAAGGACCCCGATGGCAATTTAATTAGTCTTGTCGCTTAAGAGGAGAGAACCACTATTAGCGAATTCGAGAATGAAAAAACTAGGACTGAACCTGAGGTATTCGATCGACTTTTCAGCTATCGGGTACGATTGTTCAATGGTTGACTGGTTTGCAAACAACCATTCTAAACAACAGGTTGTAGCCCATCCATCCTTCCGGGTGCTACCTTGCTTCACTTGGCCTTTTGTTGGCGATCCGTTCGGCTTGACCCAGCCACAGGTGGATGACTCGCCTTGGCTCAAACCATATTGTTTCACCAGCCGCGTCTTTCACGGGTTTCTTGCTCTTGAATCGCTCCCAAGCGTAGCCAAGCGAAATCGCCGCACATGGGCACTGGCATATCCTCCGAAACATTCCGCTAATCGGAACCCCCACGGCTGGAACCCTCCGAACATAGGGGGTCGTGGGGGGATAAGAAGCCGGAGCGACGGGATTTCTTATGAGGAGAATCCAGTGGCGACGGGGGAAGAGGAGAAGGAGTGAGCAGTTATACAGGTTGTGACAAGAGTACGTCGTCGCTCATGTAACGATGTGCTCCTTTGCTTTGTGTTCAGTAGTATCGAGGTCAACACGAAGTCAACGGATGGGGTGAACGTACTTACAAAACGGTAATGTTGATTTTGGGAAGCTTTGTATTCTACATTCTGCCCCCCACCTTTTGAAAGTTGAAAGACACTGCGATTTTGCTCGTGTCGGACGACCACCATCGTTATGCTGGCGCTGTATGTTGCCCTACAGCGCCTCACTCGCATGCGATTCCACTTGATTCACAACCTCACCCGCGAGAAACAGCTGGATCATCCCTTAAGTGGTTCTTAAATCGGGAGAGTCGACAAGGGTCTAATTCACTTCTTGCTTCCCGATCGATTATTTCACTTGCAGCCAGACGCGCAATCAGCGGCGCCAGCGTAATCGCAGAATGCATCACCGTAAGATAAAGTCCTTTTATATGATCATGGAAGCCCACGATCGGATAGCCGTCTTCAGGCATTGGTCTCATCCCAACCTTGATGCTTTCCAGTTTCAATTGCTTCCCGCCCTTCAGACTGCGACGCAACGTCTCGAACGCTCGCTTGCCGACCGCCTCTGGCCCATTTTCCTCCGACTCGTCGATATAATCTTCCGCAGCCAGCAGCGTATGATCCGTCAGTTGACGCGCTTCAAATTTCGCATTTGAAATTAAGGTGCGTATCAGCCTATTCGCAGTTTTCATTCGAATCAGAATGGAAGGCGACGGCGTTATCGGCACGGGATAACCTAACGGGTCGCAAAGTTCGGGTACGCCCGTGCCTGCGGCCACTACCACGACATCCGACTCCAGAAAACCCTTGGAGGTATGGATGCCGACCAGGCAGGAATCTTCTTGCTGCAGCTGTGTAACGTTGGTACCGAACTGAACTTTTGCTCCGTACTCCCGCGCTTTGCTCAACAACAGCTCCGTTAAACCTATCGGATCCACCGCACCTTCTTCGCTAGCAAACATCGCTTCATCCGGATATTCTTCCAGATTCGGTTCCAATGCCTCAAGCTGCTCCCGGTTTAATTTTTGAAAGCGGAGTTGCTCCCTTAGGGTCGGATTGCCCCATGTCAACGCTCCGTGCCAATGAATTTGCAGTTCGGGCAACTCTTGCTGAATCGCATGATATTCTTCACAAGCCGCATCGTACAAATGCCAGTATTCAGGAGCCACCCAATGCGTCGTATGTATCCAGGCAAAAGATTTTTCCGTGACTTCACGCGACGCGGCGGGGTGTCGTTCAATAACGATTACATCTTGATTTCGTTTGGCCAGCTGATAGGCCACAGACGCCCCGACAATCCCTGCGCCAATAATCACGATTTTTTGTTTTTTCAATAATTACTCCCCCTTTGTCGCCCTATTGTAACATAGGCGTCATGATAATCCGACGTCATAACATACGAGGGCAGCTGGAGCGATTGGGTTTCCTACGCGGAGAATCCGATTGCTACAGGGGAAGAGTAAGAACCGAGATGCCGCGTCGGACGCGGGTTTGGGGGTTGTGACAGATTGAAAGCAAGTGACCTGTTGCGGCCTTTTCGGGCTTTCTGTTCAACAACTTGCAAACAAGAGGTTGGAGAAAGTAGTTGCAGAGACCAGAGTCGACAGCAATAAAACAGAAAAAGTGTTAGGGTCAGATGTGGGAACGATCAATCCTGCCACTACCCAAGGTCGCTACGCTAACGGGAGGATAGTTCTAATATGTGGTATATTTGATTAAATGACATTTTCTAAGCGGAGGTGCTTATGAATCCTGCTTTTGACACCTATATCCAATCGCTGGCCAGTCGGGACGTGACCGTTATCGGCGCCGGCATTAGCAATTCACCGCTGATCCGCATGCTGTGCTCGGCCGGGGCACGCGTCACCGTGCGTGACCGCAATCCGGCGCTGCCCCGGGAGGAGTGGGACATTCTAGGCGTCGTGTTGCGCTTGGGAGAGGATTATCTGGATCACGTTGGGGGCGACGTGGTGTTCCGCACTCCGGGCATGCGCCCAGACCATCCGGCGCTGGAATTGGCCCGCGCTGGCGGCAGCCGTGTGACCAGTGAGATGGAGGAGTTCTTTGCGCTGTGTCCTTGTCCTATTTTCGGTGTGACCGGTTCGGACGGTAAGACCACCACCACGTCGTTGATTGCAGACATGCTGGCTGACGGAGGGCGTACGGTTCATATGGGCGGCAACATTGGCACGCCACTTCTGACGCGCGCGGGCGAGATGTCACCGCTGGATGCGTGCGCGGTCGAGCTGTCCAGCTTCCAGCTGATGGACTTGACGCGCTCTCCCCATGTGGCGGTGATTACCAACCTCTCGCCCAATCACCTCGACTGGCACCGCGACATGGATGAATATACCGCCGCCAAGCGACGCCTGCTGGATTTCCAAAGTGCTGACGACTTTGCCGTCCTAAACGGCGACAATCCGGCGACCGCCGCACTACGCGGGCGGGGGCAAACCAAGTATTTCGGCGGGCACACTCTCCACGATGGCGTGATCGACGGTCTACTACCCATCAGTGACATTCGTTTGCCGGGTTGGTATAACGTGGAGAACGTTATGGCTGCTATGACCGCTGTGCGGGGGACTGTGTCTGATGAAGCAATCCTGGAGACGGTGCGCAACTTTGTCGGTGTGGAGCACCGAAACCAGTGGGTGGCAACTGTGGGCGGCGTGCATTATTACAACAATTCAATCGGCTCAAGCCCCGCCCGTACCGTCGCCACGCTGCATGCACATGTGGGCCGAGTGCTGCTGATCGCCGGTGGGCGAGATAAGAAAGTACCGTTTGACGAGATGGCTAGGCTGCTGCCTGATCATGTTAAGGTGCTGCTGTTGATCGGAGAAGCAGCCAGTCAAATCGAGGCAGCGGTGCGCAGTGTGCCGTGTTGCCCGCCTATTGTCCGCTGCGAAGGCCTGGCGGAGGCAGTGACGCAGGCACACAAGCTGGCCGCACAGGGCGACACTGTGCTGCTGAGTCCTGCATGCACTGCATTTGACCAATATCGTAACTTTGAAGAGCGCGGGCGTCACTTTGTAGACCTGGTCGGAGCGCTGCACCGGCCAGACGGGAAGGATTGAACAAGACATGATGGGCGTTTGCTGGGAAAAGCTGATTTCCCTGATGTATTTATAGATAGTTCTTAAGAGGAACTGATTGAATGGAATAAATATAGAACATTGCCGATAAAGGGGGTCGTAATATGCCATTTCCAACGCACATAGTATCCGCAGGTGGATTTGTGGAAGATGGGCAAGGAAATATCCTTTTAGTAAAAACTCGTGACGGTGGTTGGGTTTATCCTGGTGGACAAGTGGAAGTTGGAGAAAATCTGATGGACGCTTTGGTTCGTGAAATCAAAGAGGAAAGCGGAATAGACACCACGGTTAGCTACTTAATTGGTGTCTATTCGAATACAGGTATTTTTAAATGGTATGATGGCGTGACTGATGTTCCTACGCAAGTTATATTTGATTTCGTATGTAAACCTGTTGGCGGGGAGTTAGCTGTTTCTGAAGAAACAACTGATAGCCGCTGGGTGGCGAAAGATAGAGTTCTTGATTTCATTACACATCCAGCTATTCGCACTCGCTATCAGGCTTATTTGGAGTTTAACGGAGCGGTAAATTACATGGAGTATGTAACGAGCCCAGAGTTTATAATCAAACACCAAAAAGGTATATCGTAGTAAATTATTTCTCGTTGTTGATCAAACGAGGAACGATAGCTCAATGAACACTAAGAAACGGCAGCCGACATGATGGCTGCCGTTTTCTCACCTAACGGGAGTTTAAGTTAATGAATAAGGTAAGGTTGGGCAGATTCTTGAGAATAATATGCGTTTTAATACTTTTTTCAATGATTTATGAGAACCCACGTAGAAGAAATGCTTGTATTGCTTTTAGGGAATCTCTCTGACGGACAGAATTGTTAAAAAGATATCCTCTCTTTTATTAATATGACACAAGATGACATATTTAAGGTCTATAATGGGTGGTAGATCAACGAAAGGAGTAATAAATCATGAAACGAAGAATAATTTTAGATTTAGCAGTTACTTTAGATGGTTTTATTGAAGGGAAAAGTGGGGAAGTTGATTGGTGCATTATGGACTCTGAGATGGGGTTTATTAATTTCTTAAATCAAATTGATACTATTTTATATGGAAGAAAAAGCTATGATTTATGGGGACAATTTACT
>NZ_JAOQIO010000115.1:0-74206 GCF_025567575.1 Paenibacillus baimaensis
AACCTACCTCTGAACCGCGGTCGCTCATCTTTGAAAGGCCTCGATAGAGGTTTTCTTATAAAAAGGCTTTCAAAAAGCCAACATATCTGATAACCTGATAAGTATAAGATGGATGGTTATTTTAAAGAAGGTAGGTATCCCGATGCGAGTTTCCCTGTTTATTACTTGTTTGGCGGACCAGCTGTATCCCGAGGTTGGTGAAAGTGTCGTAAGGCTGTTAACCCGTTATGGGTGTGAGGTTGACTTTCCCGAGCAGCAAACCTGCTGTGGACAGCCGGCTTTTAACAGCGGCTATCAGGATGAGGCAAGAGAAGTTGCACGCGGGCTGATCCGCGCGTTTGATCATAGTGATTATGTGGTATCGCCTTCCGGCTCCTGTACCGGTATGGTTCACCACTATTATCCGCAGCTATTTGCCAATGAGCCTGAATGGCTGCTGAAGGCCGAGCAGCTGGTGGAGAAGACGTACGAATTTTCGCAGTTTCTGGTCGGAGTGCTTGGTATAACAGATGTCGGCGCACAATTTGACAAGAAGGTCACTTACCATCCGTCCTGTCATGCAATGCGGTTGTTGGGCGTGAAGGAAGAGCCGGGTGCTTTATTGTCGAAGGTTAAGGGGCTTGAGCTGATCGAGCTTCCGAAAAAGGAAGATTGCTGCGGCTTTGGCGGTACCTTTGCCGTCAAAATGGCTGATATGTCGGAGGCGATGGTATGCGAAAAGGCAGGAAATGTATGCTCGACCGGCGCAGAAGTGCTGGTAGGAACCGATATGGGCTGCCTGATGAATATCGGCGGGGCCTTGAATAAAGATAATAAGCCAATTCGGGTGATGCATTTGGCACAGCTGCTTGAGGAAGGAGTGAAGCGCAATGAGTCAGATCGAAACTAGGCAGTTAATCGGTAGCGGTTTAAAGCAGCGGACAGAAGAAGCATTGGCTGACGATTTTTTGCGGAAGGCGGTTGCGTTTACAACTGATAAGCTGAAGACCGGAAAGCTGAAGGCGACAGATGATTTTGGTGATTGGGAGCAGTGGCGTGAGCGTGGACGATTGATTCGTACCCATGTCATTGATAATCTGGATTATTATTTGACCCAGTTCACGGATAATGTGTCCAAGGCGGGCGGGCATGTGTACTTTTGCTGTACTGCCGATGAGGCTGTAAAGACCTTTATGGAACTTGCCGAGAAGCGTAAAGCGAAGCTGGTAGCCAAAGGCAAATCGATGGTGTCCGAGGAAATTCATCTGAACCACCATTTGGAGGATCATGGGATCGAAGCGATTGAGACAGATCTGGGTGAGTATATTTTGCAGCTTGCCAAGGAAACGCCATCGCATCTGATTATTCCTGCGATTCACAAGAACAAGCAGCAGATTGCCGACCTGTTCAACGAGGAGTCCGGGGAAAGCTTTCCTCCGGAAACAAGGGTTCTTGCCGATTTTGCCAGACAAAAGCTGCGTAATTATTTTCTGGAGGCCGATATTGGCTTGACAGGCTGTAACTTCGGTGTGGCTGAATCCGGCTCGATTACGCTTGTATCCAATGAAGGAAATGGGCGAATGGTCAGCACGATACCGAAGTCGCATGTAGTGATTATGGGAATGGAGCGGCTGGTTCCCACCTTTGATGATCTGGAGGTTGTACTGAATCTGCTGGCGAGAAGCGCTACGGGACAGAAGCTGACTACCTATACCTCCATGATTACAGGGCCGCGGCGTGAAGGCGAGCTGGATGGACCTGAAGAGCTCCATCTGATTGTACTGGATAATGGTCGCTCCGAGCAGCTTGGCGATCCGGTGTTCCAAGAGGTTCTGAACTGCATCCGCTGCGCGGCCTGTCTGAATGTATGTCCTGTGTACCGGCATGTTGGCGGTCATACCTATGGCAGTGTGTACAGTGGACCTATCGGAGCTGTATTGACTCCGCTGCTGCAGCAGGATATGAAGGAAGCCGGTGAGCTGGCCTATGCTTCAAGCTTATGCGGGGCTTGTTATGAGGCATGCCCAGTGAAAATTCCGCTGCATGATATGCTCGTACAGCTGCGTAATCGCAAGGTGAAAATGGGGCTGACTCCGTTTGCCGAGCGTACTGCCTTTAAGACATTCCAAACTGTGTTTGGTAACGTCAAGCTGTACAAGGTAGCGATGAATTCCGCTTACTATTTGCAGAAGCCTTTTATTAGCAAAGGCTTTATTAAGAAGGGTCCGGGACCGATGTCGGGCTGGACGCAGTCACGCTTCTTTCCTATGAAACCCAAGGAGTCGTTTCGGGATAAGTGGAATAAACTGCAGCAGGAAATGAAGTCCTCTGCCGGAAGCTCTGCCGCTCCTAGTGTGACATCCTCTGCAGATTCGAAGAAAAGAGGTGAGCATCATGACCATTAAGCCCGGACAGATTCAAGGCCGCGATTCTTTTATCGCGAATATCTCTTCAAGATTGGGGCGCAAGTCGCCTGATGCCGTGGCACCGGAGCATCCTTACAGAGGGGCTCCTGCATTTTATAAAGAAATCGAACGGACAACCGAGGAAAAAATACAGCTTTTTACCGATAACTGGACAGCATTGACAGGCAAGGTGCTGGTCGTTGAAGCAGCGGAGGCAGAGGAGAAACTTGGCGTATGGCTGCAGCAGATCGTGGAGGAGCTGCAGGTCAAACGGGCATCACGCTGGGAGCATGCAGGTTTGATCGGATTGAATGTGGACGGGGCTCTGTCAGCAGCGGGAGTTGAGGTAGTCCCCTGGATTCTCGACCCGAGCGCTGCTCAGGAAGGCGGTCCGGCAAGTACGGATATGTCGGGCTCAAGTGGTACCGTTGGACCTGACTCGACAGTTCTTGCTGATCAAGCCGATGTGCAGCCGATCGAAGCTGACTCTGTGGATCCAAGCAAGCTTGAAGCGACGGCGGATTCCGGTCCTATCGAGCTGTCCTCGGTACATACCGACAAGCAGGGGGCAGCTCCTTCAAACTGGCAGCAGCGCAGTCGGCTGCTCCAGCGGACAGAGCGGTGCGAGATGGGTATTATATGGCCCGATTATGCTGTAGCTAATACGAGCACGCTTGTATTGCAATGCTCGCCTGAGCATGGTCGTTCCGTAAGTCTCTTGACCGATATATTATTCGCTGTTTTTCGTGCTGATCAGCTTGTTACTCGAATGGGTGAAGCTTTTCAGCAAGTTACGAACGGCAAGCATGATGCGAGTCAGTATGCTTCCTCTCTAAATCTGATTACAGGTCCGAGCCGCAGCGCGGATATCGAGAATGATCTGACTATCGGAATCCATGGGCCTGGAAAGGTATATGCAGTTATTATCAAATAAAACCAAGCAAACCATTATTGCTCAAATAAAATGAATATAAGGGTGAGAAGCAGTGTCGGTTTGTGTCGAAACCGATGGTGTTTATCGCTCTTTTTTTCGTGGAAATGCTTCACAGGTTATTCATATTCGCCAAATCTTTACATTTTTCTTAAAAAAGTAGTTCAAATGATATGCTCGTAGAAGTATAATAGAATTAATGATTTTTTTGCGAAAATCGTACATCTTGCAGATGTATTAATAAATGACAAAATGTGTCTACATAAGGGGTGAAATCATGTCAGGTGAATTAATATTGCTAGTAGAGGATGATCGGGAAATCAGCAGCTTGATTGAGCTCTATCTTCGTAAGCAAGGATTCAACGTTGTTATAGCAGAGGCGGGGGAAGAAGCCCTCGATCAATTTGAGAACAGCACACCCGCATTGATTTTGCTAGATATTAATTTGGATGGTATGAATGGGCTTACCGTGTGCAAGGAAATTCGTGAGGTTTCCAACGTTCCAATTGTGTTTATTAGCTGTAATAAGGATTCGGATGACATTGTAGAGGGCCTGAAGCTGGGCGCTGATGACTATATTACAAAACCATTTGATCCCGAGGTCATGGTTGCGAGAGTGCAGGCGAATCTCAGGAGAGCACCGATTTTTCGCAGGGGGGCCACTCCAGTTAAGAAGGACGAGCTGAGAACACTTTCTTTTGATGGATTGACTGTAGATCTGGTTAATTTCCAGGTGCATGTTAACGGAATCCATGTTCCACTGTCTGCGAAGGAAGTACAGCTGCTCATATTTTTGGCGCGGCAGCCGGATCAAGTATTTTCATTGGATGAGCTTTATCAAAATATTTGGGGAGCAGACAGCATATCTGATACCCGTACCGTGATGGTGCACATTAGCAGTCTTCGCAAGAAACTGGAAACACCTGTTGCTCAGTTCAAGTATATTCACAATATTCGGGGGATCGGTTATAAATTTAATTCATATCTGCCCAAATCTTAAAAATAGAGGTGTAGACAAACCATGAACCATAAATTATTGGAGCTGCAAACCTTATTGCGCGAGCATAGTCTATTAATCACCTTCTCCGGAAAATTTACTCAAAGTATTATAGAAGAGCTCGGTGAAGCGGTTAAGAAATATTTGGAGACTGAGAAGCGCCCACAAAATGCGATTTTCGACCTATTCTCAATTTTTATCGAACAGACGCAAAATATTAAAAATTATTGTTCCCTGATGCAGGATTCCGATTTTGGTGACCGAATTTCAGAATCTTGTATTGTAACCATAGGCAAAACGGAGACTGGCAATTATGTATGCTCCGGCAATCAGATTCAAAACCGTGATACAGCCAAGCTGATCAAGGCATTAGACGAGATTAACTTACTCGATAAGGAAGAATTGAAAAAGATGTACAAAATGAAACGCAAGCAGGATATTTCAGAGCTGGAAGGTTCGGGAGCCGGATTAGGTTTAATTGATATTGCCAGAAAGGTTAAGCAGCCATTGGAATATACGATCACGGAACTGGACTCGCAATTTTCCTTTTTTACATTAAAAGCAACCGTATAGAAAGCAGGTGAATAGATGTTAGACGTATTGCGTATTGAAGCTACAAGAAGCACACCGGAGATTTCTTTCAATCCGACTAATCATAGGCTATCTGTTCGCGGACAATCTTATCCTGAAAATTCGTTTAAATTTTACGAACCTATTCTACAATGGGTTGAACAATATTTACATAATCTTGGTGGCGAGAAGGTTGAGATCGAATTCTGCCTGCCATACATCAATACAAGCAGCTCGAAGTGTATCATGATGCTGTTGGAAAAGTTCAATAAAGCTTTTCATGATGGCAAGGAGCTCAATCTGAACTGGTTTTGCAGTGAGGATAATGAGAGTGAAATCGAATGTGCTGAAGAATTTAAGGAAGATCTGGAGCTGCCATTTCAAATCATTGCACAGAAAGAGGTTTGATGCCTGCAATGGATCAAGAAAATCTGTTTGGAAATGAGCGGAAAATATTGGAGGCATCCCGCAAAATTATGGAGGAGGCTGCTCACGAGCATAACGAGCTGCTGCCTGAATTCTCCAAGCTGGTCATTGATTATGAGCGCCTCATCAAATTGACGACCAAAATATTCAAGATCAGCGATATCCAGGGCAAAAACATCAAACAGCACGAGGATGAAATGCGCCAAATGAATCATGATCTGCAGCATCTGGAAAAATCGCGTCGTAAGCTGATGAGTGATATTTCACATGAGCTTGGTACACCGATGACCTCTGTTCAGGGTTATGTCAAAGCGATGCTGGATGGCGTGATCGAACCGGGCGAACCGCATTTACGGATGATTTATAATAAGGTGCTGCTCGTAAATGATCTGGTAGATGACTTGTTTGAGCTGTCCAAGCTTGAAGCCAGCAAAGCTATTTTCCAATTTTCCGAATACCCGCTGGAGCAGGTGCTGGATCTGTTACGGGGTAGATTTGAGCTTGAAGCAGCGGATCGTGGCTATCAGTTCAGTGTCGAGGATTTTCAAGAAAACATCCCGGAAGCTGGATATGTTTCGATTTCGATAGATTTGAAACGATTTGAGCAGGTTATGAATAACTTTGTGAATAATGCGTTTCGCTATACGGCCCCCGGAGGTATGATTAAAATCCACGGAGAGGTCCATATTGAGAAGCAACGGATGTTAGCCAATGGACTTCACTGTGAGGTTACCTTCAAGGTAAGCGATTCAGGAGAGGGTATCGATGAGGAAGCGCTGCCGCATGTTTTTGATCGTTTTTATCGAGCCATTAAGGCTAAATCGAGCACGACTCCGGGTACTGGGCTTGGACTGGCCATTGCCAAAGAAATCGTTCAACAGCATAACGGGCAAATTGGCGTTAACAGTGTGAAAAATCACGGCTGCACGTTCTATTTTACTTTACCGGGAACGATTATTCTGGATCAGGCTTGGGAGACGGAATCATGAGCGCAAAAGATCACAATCTGATGAAAGTCATCGTAATCGCAAGCATCATTATTGTGCTTTCTATTATACTTGCTGGCACAAGTGTATATATCATTGCAGAAAAAGAAGTTGTCAACAAGTTGAAAAGCAAGGATTTGGTGCGGATTGCCGAGTCGGTCGCTTCCAAGGTCGATGGCCGTCTTCAACGGGCTAAAGAGTCATCGCTAATGTTGGCTAAGGACCCTGAGCTGATCAACTGGCTGGCTGATGGTGAGAAGGACGAGAAGCTGCGTGGCCATGTTATTGAAAAGCTTAATAACCTGGCAACCGGATTTGACTACAGCAACGGTTTTATAGCAAGCAAGGCAACCGGTAATTATTGGATTGAAAACGGACAGGCTAGCAAGGTATTGTCAGAAGGCAATGCGACTGACCAATGGTTTTATAAAACACTCGCTTCCAAACAGCAGGTTACACTTAATTTGGATTATAACGAAGTACGGCAGGATACTTTTGTATTCGTAAATGTGCTTGTTGGTAAGACAGATGCGCCCGTTGGAGTAGCAGGTATTGGATTAAGCCTGAAGGAGCTGGCAACCAATTTTGCCGACTACAAGTATGGTGCCAAAAGTAATTTGTGGTTGATCGATAACAGCGGCAAAATCTACTTGTCAGATGATATCAGCAAGGTGGGGACAATGGTGTCCAGTCTTGTTCCTGAACAGCTCGTTCAACAAATGCTTGGTCAATTCAATCAAACTGACTCCAATGGTCAACAACCCGTAGTCCTTGATTATATGGATAGCGAAGGACAGAAGATGGATTTGATCAGTTTTCCGCTCAAATCGACAGATTGGAAGCTGCTGTTTCAAATGCGACGGAGTGATTCGGTTTCGTTTCTCGATACGATTAAAATTAATACAGGCATTGCGTCACTGCTGTGCATCCTAGCTATGATCTTCATGTTTTATTTCGTTACACGCAACCTGGCCAACCCCTACAATAGGGCTCTGGAGCTTAATCGCAAGCTGGAGCAGGCGGTTCAGGAGCGGACGAAGCAAATATCCGAGCAGAAGCAGAAGCTGACGGACAGCATTGATTATGCGAAGCGGATTCAGGACTCGATACTGCCTTCACGCGAGGAAATCGAGGGTGTGCTGCAGGATCATTTTGTACTATGGGAGCCGCGTGACGTTGTAGGCGGCGATTTTTATTGGATGAAGCAGACCAATGATGGCTATTTATTAGCTATTGGTGATTGTACAGGCCATGGTGTACCGGGGGCATTGATGACCATGATTTCCATCTCCATCCTCAATCGTATTGCCGAGACGGCAGAAACTATGGACCCGGCATCCATTCTGCAATCAATGAACCGACTGATTAAAGAAACACTGCACCGCGAGCATGGAGACCTGATGTCGGATGACGGGTTGGATATCGGGCTTTGTTTCATCAGAGGGGATCAGCTTACATTTGCTGGCGCCAAAACCTCCCTGTATATGAAGAACGATCAGGAATTGACGGTGATCAAGGGTGATCGCAAAAGCATTGGTTCAGTCAGAACGAATAACCAATTCAACTTTGCGAATGCCGAGCTTACGGTAAGTACGGGTGCTTCCTTTTATATGACTACAGATGGTTATCTGGATCAGAACGGCGGCGTCAAGAATGTTTCGTTCGGCAAGCAAAAGCTGATTGAAATGATCGAGCAGTTCCATGGTAAACCATTGGGTGAGCAGGAAGCTTTGTTCCGCAGTCGACTGGTCGATTATATGGGCGACGAGCCACAGCGTGACGATATTACATTATTAGGCTTCAAAATATCCTGAAAAGAATAAGGCTTTCAATAAAAAACACATGCTCAGGCATGTGTTTTTTTGTTGACTTCTGATTAGGTGTCATCTCGGGTAAATATCATTTCTTTGAAACAATTTCCATAGCTGCTCTGCCATAAATTGAGGTGAACGTGGCATGCTATTGAGAATCCACCACTCCACGGTTCCAACGAAGGCCGAGGCCATAAATTGTGTAATTAGTTCCTTATCCATTTCCTGATTGATCTCCTGCATATTGATCTTCTCTGTTATGCTAGCAGCCACATTCTGCAGCATGCGTTCCCGAAATACGGAGGTTCTTTGATTAGTGAGCATGGAAGAAAAGAATAGAAAATTATCCTCGAAATAAGTAAATGCTGGCATTAATGCACGGATCAGATCTATTTTTTCCAGATTGTAATCGATCGCTTTGCATGCTATGAACATATGGCTTAGATGGTCTTCTATGCATTTATTAAGCAGGTCGTATTTATCCGTGTAGTGAAGATATATGGTCCCCCGGTTTACATTGGCCCGTTCAGCAATATCATTAATGGTGATTTGATCGAACTCTTTTTCGGAAAACAATCCCAGAAACGCCTTGTTAATGGATTCCTTTGTTCTCAGGATTCGTCTATCTATTTTCGTTGCGGTATCCATATTGCATTTGCCTCCTCACGTTAATGAACAATTCTAGTGCTGTTGTTGTATATGAAACAAAATTGCAAGTATTAGCGATTGAATTAACTTATCTTCTCTATATAATAATAATCAACAGCTATTAAATAATCAACAGTTGTTAATTAAAATTGATTACAAATTATTTTAAGGGGCGATAACAAATGGACAACTTGAAATCCAAGGTGATCATCATTACGGGAGCATCCAGCGGAATAGGAGAAGCTACTGCCAAGTTAGTGGCCCAAAACGGCGCAAAGGTCGTATTGGCTGCTAGAAGAGAGGAACGCTTGCAAACGATAGTTAGCGAGATAGAAAAAGAAGGCGGAGAGGCTGTATACCATGTAACAAATGTGGCTTCAGCGGAAGATATGCAGAAGCTTGCACAATTTGCCTTACAGCAGTATGGACGTATCGATGTTCTAGTGAATAATGCCGGAATCATGCCAGTATCCCAGCTTAACGAACTCAGGGTCAACGAGTGGGATAACATGATTGATGTTAATATCAAGGGAGTTCTGTACGGCATTGCCGCAGTATTGCCAACTATGAGGGAACAGCAATCAGGACATATCATCAATATTTCCTCGGTTGCAGGTTATAGTGTAAGTCCAGCCTCATCTGTATATAGCGCTACCAAATTTGCAGTTAGAGCGATAACGGAAGGGTTGCGCCAGGAAGAATCTCCTGCCTCTAATATTCGAACCACCATTATCTCACCGGGAATAACGGATACGGAGTTATCCCATTCAATTAACAGTCCTGCCATCCAGGCTATGGCCAGCGAATTCATGAAAATGGCTATTTCTCCATACAGTATTGCCAGAGCGATTGCATACGTCATTAATGAACCCGAGGATACCGGAGTCAACGAGATCGTGATTAGACCAACCCTACAGCCTTAACACAATTACCGTGATAGATTTGATTTCTTGATAGAAGTTACTGCATGGATCGTCCTTTACTTAGAGGGCGATCTTTTTTTATCCTATTCAATGGGGAATGAAGTAAAATGTTTAGGCAGTAACCCGTTGACAGACGAATTGGCTGGTGTTAGGATTAAAATGTAGATTATACAAAACTATGGTTTACTATAGTAAACCACATTCGTTTTTCATCTTGGGAGGGAATATGGACAAAAAGTATTGGGTACCAGCTTTGGACAAAGCTAATGATATCCTGCTGGCCATTTCCGGGCAGCCCTCCAAGCTGAAGCTGATTGATCTCTCGAAGCAGCTTGGCATTAACAAAAGCTCGATGTTTTCGTTACTGAATACGATGGAGCAGTTGGAATGGGTTGTTCGGGATGCAGAGGGGACCTATTCCCTGGGGTCTAGACTCGGGTTTATCGGAAACTCTTTTTTCAAGCAATTCAGTTTAATAGAACGGTTTCGCAAGGAAGCGTCTATCACGAAACACAAGATTCAGGAAACGATTCAACTAGCCAGATTGGAACGGCACGAGGTGCTGTATCTGGCCAAGGAGGAAATGCCATCTCCGGTTCGATTAGCTTCCGAGCCTGGTATGAAGCTGCCTGCTCATGTGACGGCACTTGGCAAAGCACTGCTGGCTGATCTGGAAACCTCGGTTATTGAAAGCCTGTTCCCTGAAGAGTCACTGCAGCCTTGCCCGACACCGCACACGCTTAAGAATCGCAGTGACTTGATTACGCAGCTGGAGCTTTCCCGCGAGCATGGTGTTGCATTTGATCTACAGGAAGCTGTAATGGGTTTTTGCTGTGTGGCGGCACCGGTTAGGGATACGCAGGGTCAGGTCATAGCGGCGATCAGCTGCTCGATGTTTCAGCATGAATGGGAGCAAAAGCGGGAGCTGGCGCAGCGTGAAATTTGTGCCTTGGCTGCAAGGCTTTCACATAGTTCTGTTTAATATCAATCGAAAGGAATGATAATGAGTGAGATTAGACAATAAAATCGTTTTGATTACGGGCGCTGGATCAGGTATTGGCAAAAGCTCGGCGCTGCTGTTCGCCAAAGAAGGCGCTACTGTCATTGTGAATGATCTGGTTGAAAAAGGCGGTCTCGAAACCGTGGAAGAAATTCATCAGGCTGGAGGCAAGGCGCTTTTTATCCAGGCAGACACAACGGTTCCAGAATCGGTAAAAGCGATGGTGGATCAGGCTATCGACACCTACGGTCGTATAGATGTCTTGTTTAATAATGCAGGGGTAAGCGGTATCGGAGCGATTCATGAGGTAGAACCGGAGGACTGGGATCGTGTCATCAGGATCAACATTCGCGGTGTGTTTTTGCCGTGTAAATATGTGCTGCCGCATATGATGGATCGTCGTGAAGGCTCGATCATTAATATGTCCTCCTGCATAGCTGAAATCGGCTTGGGCCGTCGTGCTTCCTATTCAGCAACCAAAGGTGCTGTACTGTCGCTCACCAAATCGATGCAGGTTGACTACGCACCTTACCAAATTCGCGTTAATGCGCTGCTCCCGGGCACGATTCTTACACCTTTTGTGGAAAATTACCTGCGTACCTCCTACGACGATCCGGAGGAAGCGATCGATTCTCTCAAGAAACGCCAGCTTAGCGGTGACTTGGGCAGACCTGAAGATGTGGCCAAGGCGGCATTGTTCCTGGCTTCGGATGACTCCCGCTTTATGATGGGCTCTCCGCTTTATATTGATGGCGGCGTTGTTTTTGGTAAAAATGCTTAAGTTACAATACGGTTAAATCTAACTATATATGATGGAGGAATGAAACTATGAAACTGCTTACTTTTATTGAAGAGGGTCAACAAAAGCTGGGTGTGAAGACCGAACAAGGGATTGTACATATTACTGCTGCCCTTGAGGAGATTCCGGTACTGGAAGGTCAAGTCGTCCCGCAAACGGTACATGAAGTAATTGATGGTGGTGCAGACGCGCTAGCAGCTCTTGCAGCCTATGTGGATCAAGTGCTATCAGCTGCGGATCGTGGTCCAAGTACTCATGTGCTGGTTGAATCTGAGCTGACATTGGGACCGTGTGTAACCCATCCGAACAAAATCATCTGCGTAGGTTTGAACTATCGGAAGCATGCCGAAGAAACCAATGCACCGATTCCGCAATATCCAATCCTTTTTAACAAATTCAATAATACGCTAACGGGTCATGGTGCTGATGTATCACTTGCGGAAAGAGTGACTAGCAAGGTGGACTACGAGTGTGAATTGGTTATTGTCATCGGAACCAAAGCCAAGTATGTAACCAAGGAAGATGCACTAAGCCATGTGTTCGGTTACTGTAACGTAAATGATCTGTCCGCTCGTGATTTGCAGCTGCGCACTCAGCAATGGCTGCTTGGCAAAAGCCTGGATGGTTTTAGTCCGCTTGGGCCTTACCTGGTGACAGCTGATGAGGTTGGCGACCCTAACAATCTGGGTATTCGCACGCTGGTTAACGGTGAGCAGCGCCAAAACTCGAATACGTCGGATATGATCTTCCATTGCGATGAAATCGTCAGCTATATTTCTCAGCATATGACGCTGGTACCGGGAGATATTATTTTGACTGGAACACCTGAGGGTGTCGTATTGGGCTTGTCTGAGGACAAACAGGTTTATTTGAAAGACGGCGATGTGGTGACGATTGAAGTGGAAAAACTGGGTACATTAACGAACCGGATGGTAGCCGAACAACGGTAATGTCACAATACAGGTAGATGGGATGCTTACGTAGTCTGTTTTTTACGAAAACATTCCGGTTCATGCTTACGATCCCAGCTTCTTAAGGAAGCTTTCAGGAGGTTATCAATTACAATGGCAGGACATCAAATTGAAGTAGGGGCAGACGCTCTGGTCATGGATGCAAGGGATCATGTTGCTACAGCGATCAAGGATTTGGAGCAGGGGAGCAAGGTTGCCTATCGTGTACAGGATGCGGTTCATGAGCTTGTGCTTGTGGATGCAATTCAATTCGGTCATAAGCTGGCGATCACGGATATTGCCGAAGGTACCGACATTCGTAAATATGGCGAAGTGATCGGTAGAACGACGACCGCTATTCGTGCGGGTGAGCACGTTCATGTCCATAATGTCGAAGGTATTCGTGGACGCGGCGATCAAGCGCCTAAGGCTTAATAATATAGCAGGTGAGTTTCTGCTCAGCAGACTCTAAGGAGGAATTTGTAATGGAGCATATGATGGGCTATAGAAGATCGGACGGAACGGTAGGTATCCGCAATCATTTATTAATCATTCCCACTGTGATTTGTGCCAATCAGGTATGCAGCCGTATCATGCAAATGGTACCTGAAACGATAGCGATTCCGCATCAGCACGGCTGCAGCCAAATCGGCGCGGATAAGGATCGGACTTTCGACATGCTGGCAGGTACGGGCAAAAATCCGAATGTAGGTGGAGTCATCATCATCAGCTTGGGCTGTGAGGTGATCGATCCTACGCAGCTGGCAGATGCGGTTCGTGCAACAGGTAAGCTGGTTGAGGTATTCGATATTCAGTCAGCTGGCGGGTCGGTTAAAGCGATTCAGCACGGTGTCGAGCTGGCGAAGAAGATGAAGCAGCAGCTGGATGCGATGGAGTCGGAACCGATTCCTTTCAGCGAGCTGATCATTGGCGTCAAATGCGGCGGTTCCGACGCAACCTCGGGCCTTGCTTCCAACCCTGCATTGGGTGCAGCGGCGGATTCCCTGATCCAGGTTGGCGGGGGTGTCGTGATCGGAGAAACTACGGAAATTATCGGAGCCGAGCACGTTCTGGCTTCCCGCTGTGCCACACCGGAAACCTCCGATATGTTGTACACCATCGTCAACCGTTTTGAAAAAGAAGTGGAGCGAATGGGCGCCGATATGCGCGGTGGCAACCCAAGCCCGGGCAACATTGCAGGAGGCTTAACGACCATTGAGGAGAAATCCCTGGGTTGTATCAGCAAATGCGGTACGGCACCTATTAAGGGTATTGTCGAATATGCCGAGACGATTCCGAAGCATGGACTGTATTTTATGGACTCCCCGGGTAATGACATTGAATGTGTATCCGGTATGGCTGCGGGTGGAGCCCATCTCGTATGCTTTACAACCGGGCGCGGTACACCAACCGGCTCTGCGGTTGTGCCAGTCATCAAAATTACCGGAAACACACGGATGTTCGAGCGGATGAGTGACAATATGGATATTAATGTCGGTGACATGCTGGCAGGGACGCTGAGTCTGGAAGATGCTGGAGAAATGATTTGGGAAGAAATTAAAGCGGTAGCGAACGGTAAGCTGACGAAGGCTGAAATTCTCGGTCATACCGAATTCAGTATCAACCGTATCGGACCGAGCTTATAAGGGAGGCCTATATAAATGGGAAGATTAGCAAATAAGGTTGCCCTGGTAACGGGCGGCAGCCGTGGAATCGGTGAAGCCGTGGCATTGCGGTTGGCTGAAGAGGGCGCTCATGTAGCTGTCAACTATACGTCAGATCGTTCACGTTCGCTTGCGGAAAAGGTAAAAGAACAAATTCAGGCGTTAGGCGTCAAATCGATGATCGTACAGGCGGATGTTGGTGATGGTAAACAGGTGGAAGCGATGTTCGAGCAGGTCCGTGAGGTGCTGGGCGATATTGAAGTATTAGTCAATAATGCCGGAATTGCACCATTCGAACCGTTTATGAAGCTGACTGAAGAGACATGGGATCGGACTTATGCGACGAACGTCAAATCGATTTTCCTCTGTTCTCAGCTTGCAGCCAAGACGATGGTTGAAAAGCGTTACGGTAAAATTATTAATGTGCTTTCCACAGCGAGCCTCGTGGTAACAAGTCCGGTGATTCCTCATTATCAATCGTCCAAGGCAGCCGCACATATGTTAACCAAAGGTATGGCTATCGAGCTGGGTAAGTACAACATTAATGTAAATGCAGTCGGACCAAGTACTGTGGATACCGATATGTGTACGGACTTTTTGGCGGATCCGCAAATTCGTGCCAAAGAGATTGAGGCTAATCCGATGAAGCGGCTAGGCACGTCCCGGCAAATCGGAGATGCTGTTGTATTCCTCGCTTCCGATGAAGCGATGCAGATTAATGGTCATCTGTTAATGGTTGACGGCGGATTAACAGTAAAAGCAGCTCAACCGGAAGATCATATGGAGCATTAAGATCGACGGTTGTATCCACATAGAAATTTAACGAGTTGAAAGCTCTTCGGGTGTTCCCGAAGAGCTTTTTTTCATATAGATAGATGATGAGGCCTGGCAGACAGCAAAGAAAGATGTCCTCGTCAACGCACCCACGTATGGGTTTAGACAAGGGTCTAGCCACAACCATGAATCAAACTTCTAGAACGTTCGACAAGATTTGATGAATTTCGTCAAGAAAGCTAATCAATTTCTAATAGTTACCTCAAACTTTTTGAAACATTTTCACGTATAGTAAGTGTATAGCTTAAGTGGAGGTGTTCTTATGAGAGACATTCAATTATTACACAAAGGAAAAGTTTATCATGGACGCATAGGATATGATCAACCAGATATGATGGAAGTTGAGACCTTAAAGCCTGTAGAATTTGCAAGAGGAGATAAAGTGTTATGCTTTGATTTCCAAAGACGTCAACCGACAAAGGTTTTATATGCATCCTCAACAAAGCTGATTCTTGCGACTGCAGAATCGGAATTGTTTAACATAGGAAAAAGACCAGAGAAAGCATATGAAGACTTTATGAATGACAATATGGAACCGATAAAAAGCTTTAAATTGAACACCTATGCGACACTTAACGATGATTTTAAAATTACAGCTGTTCGGATTTCCAATGTAAGTCAAATCGGAATTGGCCTGGAGGTCAACGATTTTTCGATCAAGCTGAACCATGTGTATGATACCAAAATATTTTGCGACGATGAGTGCATCATGCCAAAAATTATCGTTCGTTATGCCCACATTCTGGAGAGAACGATTCGTTACGGAGCCGAAATTCACCAGATCTCAGCGAGTGATTTGAATAAATTTCAATATTATGTGGCGACTCAGCAATTCAAACAGCTCATGCATGCTTAACACTTTTATAACATTTAACAAACGCTGGGGGTTGATCCTGGCGTTTTTTGTTTTGGTAAAATATATTGCCGCATTTAATAACACGTGTTATATTGAATTTGAGGTGTTAATCATGACGGGTAAAAGAGTAACCAGCTTTGATGTAGCCAAGCGTGCCGGTGTATCCCGAAGTGTCGTTTCGGCTGTGTTAAACGGAACCCAGGGAATTGGGGTTGGTGAAGAAAAGCGGAAGGCTGTATTGGAAGCGATTCGTGAGCTGAACTATCAGGTCGATGCACAGGCAAGAGGGATGAAGACAGGTCTTAGCCGATGCCTGGCTGCGTATGGCAATGTGACGAATTTGCTTTTTTTGCAGGTACTTGAAGGTATGCAGGCCGCATGTGCAGGTCAGGGTTACCATGTACTGCTGTATCCGTTCGGTCCGTCGGAGCATCAGAAGCTGGAGGGATTGCTCGATTTGTACCTGCAGCGGCGGATAGATGGCATAGTCGCTCTGGACCGCCCGAATCAAGTAAGTGAATCCTGGGTGGAATTGGTGAACAGCCACAAGCTGCCTTATATATCTGTAGAAGGTTATCCCGAACATCATCAGATTACTTCGGTATTAATGGATTATCGGGAAAGTATTCATCGTGCTCTTGATTTTATATGGGAACGAACGGGGCTGGCACCTGTATACCTGGAGCTGTACCATGAGCATATTCAGCTCGGTAGTGGGGATCGGCAGCGGCGACAAGCCTATGAGCAATGGATGGCAGACAAGCAGTTGGAGCCTTGCATGCTATCGGCGGCGGATGGCCCATGGGAGCAGCGGCGTGAATTTTGGACAGACTGGGTTTCTGAACGCAGTAAGCCATCAGCCGTATTGACTAACTGGTCAAGAGGGGCTGTGTATATATGCCGCGCAGCGCAGCTGCTTGGAATTGAGGTTGGACGCGACATTCATGTGATGGCAGCCGACAATACGGAGCGGATCAACCAGCATATGTACCCGACGATTACGTCCGTAGAGGTTCCCTATGTTGAGATGGGCCGTCTGGCAGCGGAACGAATATTGGAAACGATTGATGGTCGCAGAGCGTTTACAGATCATAGTGATATGATGGTGTCCTCACAGCTTATAGTTAGAGATAGTGTCGGCAGCTAATTTTTTTTGAATTTTAATAACACGTGTTATATCCAATACAGGGAGTGATCTGAATGTTTTATGTTTGGGAAAAATTGAATGCCCGCGTGCTTGAGCTTGATGAATTTCGTTATAGAGATCGATTATCGATTCCAGCTTTTCAAAGCCTGGAGGATCCCGATGGTGACATTGGTGGACGCCCCGTATTACCTTTAACGCAGTCTCCAGATACGAAGGAAATGTCATTGGGCGAGTATTGGCAGGGTCGTGACCGTTATCTGTGGCTGGCAGCTGATGTGGTGGTGCCGAAGGAATGGCAGGGCAGGAAGGTGCTGGGCCGGTTTGATTTTGGTAAAACAGGAGGAAGCTCAGGTTTTGAGTCGCTGCTGTATGTGAATGGACAACCTTATCAAGGTGTCGACTCCAATCATCAGGAGGTTTTTTTCGAAGAGGCGGCGGGAGCAACTCTGGGGCTATGCTTCAGATTGTGGAGCGGTTTGGGCGGCTATAATTCCAAGGCGATTATGGAGCATCAATTGAAGCGTGCCGAGCTGTGCTGGCTGGATGAGACGGCAGATGATCTGTATTATACAGCTCGTGCAGCACTCAGTGTTGCCAAAGTGATTCATGAGCATTCACCGGAGCGGCAGACATTGCTGTCTGCGGTTGATCAGGCTTTTTTGTTAGTGGATTGGTCCCGACCGGGCTCGGATGATTTTTACGCATCGGTAAGCGCCGCGGCACAGCTGCTGAGGGCAACGGTCAAGGAGCTTCCAAAGCATCATGCCGTGACGGTCCGCTGTATCGGGCATACGCATATTGATGTGGCTTGGCTGTGGCAGCTTAAGCATACGCGGGAGAAAGCGGTGCGTTCTTTTTCGACGGTTCTGCGTTTGATGGAAAAGTTCCCGGATTATGTGTTCCTACAGACAATGCCTCAGCTGTATGAATATATCAAAACCGACTATCCGGAAGTGTATGAGCAAATCAAGGTGAGAGTCAAGGAAGGACGCTGGGAAGCTGGAGGCGGCATGTGGCTGGAAGCGGATTGCAACCTGACCTCTGGGGAGTCCTTGGTCAGACAATTGCTGTATGGTACGCGGTTTCTTCGTGAGGAATTTGGTGCGGAATGCACCTATTTGTGGCTGCCTGATGTATTTGGCTACAGCTGGGCGCTGCCGCAGATTTTGCGAAAATCAGGGATCGATACCTTCATGACGACCAAAATTAGCTGGAATCAATATAACCGTATGCCGCATGATACTTTTCAATGGCGGGGGATTGATGGCACAGAGGTATTAACGCATTTTATTACGACACCTGATCCTGATGCAGGTGATGGCGGCTGGCTGTATACGTATAACGGAGAGGTAACAGCCAGATCAGTTAATGGGATTTGGGAAACGTATCGAGACAAGGGTGTCAATCAGGAGCTGCTGTTGGCCTATGGATATGGAGACGGTGGTGGTGGTGTTAATAGAGAAATGCTGGAGCTGCGCCGCAGGCTTGCTGAATTGCCAGGTATTCCGCAAGTAACCACAGGTCGTGTGGATGACTATTTCACCGAGCTGCACCAAACGATAGCCGAAACAAAGGAGTATGTGCATACGTGGGATGGAGAGCTGTATCTGGAGCTGCATCGTGGTACTTATACGAGCCAGGCATATAACAAGCTGATGAATCGTAAGCTGGAATTGCTTGCCCGCGAAGCGGAATGGCTGGCCGTTATCGGCAGCTTAATCCAAGGAAATTGGAATCCTTATGCAAAGGAAAAAATCGACGAGGCCTGGAAAATTGTGCTTCGGAATCAGTTCCATGATATTATTCCAGGCTCTTCGATTAAAGAGGTTTATGAGGATTCGACGCTAGAATATGCAGAAGCAGAGAAGCTGCTGCAGCTCGCATGCGACCAAGCCGAGGAAGCGCTAATTGTCACGTCTGCTGCCACTAACTCAGCCAATACAGCAAGCACATCGCAAGCTTCTGAAGACAAAGCGGTATATACGGTATGGAACAGCGCAGGCTGGGAAAGAACAGGTCTGGTGCAAGTCAGGTACGATAGTTTCCTGACAGCTAATCGTCATGTGGAGTGGACTGATGCGCAGGGTCATGCCCTCATTGCACAGCAGGATGCTGCCGGATGGTGGGTGCAGTTGAACGGAATTGCCTCCATGGGTTATTCGACGATTTACGCTGTATCCAATAATCTTATTAGCAGTGAGCCTATCACGACGGATTCGTACTCAGAAGTGTTCACTTCATTGCCCAATGGGATTGAAACGCCTCATTACGTACTGACATGGAATGGACAAGGGCAATTGACTTCGATTTGGGACAAAATGGCACAGCGTGAAGTGTTGGCGGAGGGCTTCAGCGGCAACGTGCTGCAGGTGTTTGAGGATAAACCGAAAAGCAGACATGAGGCTTGGGATATTGATATTTATTACCAGGAGAAGAAGGAAGAAATTACTCATTTAACTTCAGCTGTCATTAGTGAAATCGGACCGCTTCGTGCTGTTGTGACGTTTAAATGGACTTACAAGGATTCTTCCATCGTGCAGCAAATGGTTCTTTATCGCGATTCACGCCGAATTGATTTTGTGAATGAAATCGATTGGCATGAGCAGCGCAAGCTGTTAAAAGCTGCATTCCCGGTTGAGGTACGTTCGACGGAAGCGACCTTTGATATTCAATATGGGAATGTGAAACGGCCAACACATTGGAACACTAGCTGGGATTATGCACGCTTTGAGGTTGTCGGGCACCAATGGGCTGATTTATCCGAGCGTGGTTATGGAGTGAGTCTGCTCAACGATTGCAAATACGGCTACGATATTAAGGACAATGTGATGCGGCTGACACTGATCAAATCGGCAATGATTCCCGATGATCAGGCAGACCAAGGGCATCATGCTTTCACTTACTCCTTGCTGCCGCATGCGGGAGATTGGATTGAAGGCGGAACGGCTGTTGAGGCTTGGGATTTGAACGCCCCAATGTCGAGCAAGCCGGGTGCTTCTGATGCGCCTGCATCGTTATTCAGATTAACGGGCGGATACGTGCATGTAGATGCCGTGAAAAAATCCGAGGACGATGGTCGCGTTGTACTGCGCTTCCACGAGTTTGGCGGACAGCGCGGTACGATTGAATTGAACAGTGATTACACGATTTGCGGCTGGCAGGAATGCGACTTGATGGAGCGGCCGATTGGTGAATCGTCGAACACCTCCGTTATTCGTCTGGCTATTAAACCTTATGAGATCAAGACACTGCTGATTGATGTTGTCAAAGGCTAAGTCTAAGTCGACATATAAGCAGCACTACAAAGACAGCCTGACTTCCAATTTGCTTGGACGTCAGGCTTTTTTTGCGGGCTTTGAACTTTACACAATCATTTAAATCGTTCCGTCTGCTGTGAATTCCCGTTGGTAGATGGAACTTATTGTCTCCAATAGGTTACGGCCATGCTCGCCGAATTTCAACTCCGTGACCTTTCCTTGTACAAGAAAGACGCCAGACGGATGGTTGGTTTCACCCAAAGCAGCTTCGTACAGAAGCGAAGCTCCTTTACTCGGGTGTGGAAAAAATAGCTGCATAATCGGTTTAATATAAAACGGCAATCCTGGATTTTTACCTTTTCTGATCGTGTTATTGCCACCTGGATCCACACTAAGAATCCTGATTCCCTCATTGGCGACTATAGGAGTGATCTCCTGCGTCCACAGGGAAAGCGCGAGCTTGGAAGCTGCATATGGACCGAATAACTTTTTGAATACGGCAGGATGCTCCAGTGTGTCGGGATCAAAATGCTTGAAATATTTAAAAGCATGGGTAGAGGTGTTCACGATGGTTTTCAAGTCTCCCCGTTGAACAAGCTCCTTCAGCTCCATATAAATAATGTAGGGTACTACAGTCTGCAGCTCGTAATGCATCTCACGTCCCTGTTTGGAAAAGCTAAGCTCCGGGAAGCTGCCGCCTGCGTTATTGAACAACAGATCGATCTTCACCTCAGCAGCTTTGATCTGGCGCAGAGCATGCTTCAAATTGTTGAAATCGGTAAGGTCAGCTTTGAAAATCCTAAGCTGCCCTGCGTCAAGGCACTTCTGAATCCGTGTGTCGTCCTCGGGGAAGCCCGAGCGGATCAGTGCAATGACCTGCCAACCTTCTGCCAGCATTTTACGGGTTAATTCGAGCCCGATTCCGCTGCTTGCACCTGTAATAAGAGCAGTTTGATCTTGTCCCTTTGTCTTCATTATGATGACCTCCATCGTTTAGTTTCGATTCAGGTTTCGATTCGATGGATTCAGTGTATAACTTGGAGTCGACTCCAAGTCAAGCGTGGTAAAAGACATATTCAGAGAAGCCTACGTTACTTCGGAGGAAAAGCCATGCGAATAACTGTACCTGCGCCATAGGCGCTTTGTACCTCGATAGTACCACCATGTGTCAGTACTAGCTGTTTGGCAATGGCCAGACCGAGTCCGGTTCCTTGATCGTTTTCTTCCGTATTCGTTCCCCGGAAATACCGTTCAAACAGCAGCTCGGCAGTCGCTTCGTCCATGCCTTGTCCATTGTCACTGACCAGGATAACGAAACCTTGATCGTCCTGCGTGGATAGCGAAATACGGACGGCCGTGCCGGGAGGATTGTGCAGAACTGCGTTGGCTACGATATTATCGATGATCCGGTTAAACCATCCGGGATCAATCGGATAGTACAGCTCCTGATCCATTCTGGTTAAGGCGACGTTGGCAGCCGACAAACGCGGGTCCTGCAGCAGCCGTATGATGGCTCGCTCGATGAATGCATTCATCTCAACTCTTTCAAAGGAAAGCGGCTGAGCTTCATTTTTCAACCGATATGTAATGCTCAAATCTCCGATCATCGCGTCCATATAGGACGCTTTCTCCTTCATAATAGCTGCGAATTCGCGCACCTCTTCACGCGTCCATTCATAATCATCAGCCTCCAGCATGTGAGCGTATCCTATGATGGAGGACAGCGGCGTTTTCAAATCATGGGTAACTCCGGCAATCCATTCCTCCCTTGTTCTTTCCAGTCTAATTCGCATATCCTCATTGCGTTTAAGCGTATCGGACAATCGGGAAAGGGAAATGAAAATTTCCGTAAACAACCGATACCGTCTTTTGAGCTTCTGATCCTTGTGAATGCTTCTCGGTCGGCCTTTACGATCGGTCGGCTCCTTATAATCGTCATTTGCCAGGTGCTGCAGCCAATCCATCATATGCAGAATCGGCGTACCGAATCGATGAGCATACACAAAGGCAAGAATGATAAAAACAAGCAGGACAACAGCAAGCAAACCGGCAAATCCGAATATCATCACAGATTGTATGGAGCCGAATAAACCTTTGTGTGAGCTGGCGGGTAAGGGCATATGAAGAACCCATGTTTGTGCTGTACGCTCGTCGAAAAAGGATGACAATTTGGCAGCATACCGATCCGCATATTCCGACCGCAATATAAAATCCTGCACACTATATGAGGAAGGCGCTCCTTCTGACTTGCCCAATGAGGCAAGCTCCTTCATATCGCCATCCAGCAGCTGCAGCCAGCCTCCGCTTTCCCTGATTTCGTGTTCCAGATTATTCGGCAGCTGGATCGTTCGATCTGTTATCAGCGCGGATTCAGCAGCTTTTTGCGCGAGTAAGTGGCCTGTGTCCTGGGTTCCGTACAGCAGTGTGTAATCAACGCCGTCTTTGGATTCAATCCAAATATACAGCGAATACGGAAAAGGTCGCTTGCGTGACCAGATGGCCGCCAACTCGCCAGCATTATAATGGTTCGGTACATCGACGGGAGTATAATGCGAAGAAGTAACGTTGCCGCGCTCATCTAAGGTTTGCAGCCAACCTCCACTTTCCTTCACTTCGGTTAGCAGCTTGGGGTCAAATGTAATTTGCCCACTCTTGATTTCCAATGAATCTACAAGCAGCTGCAAGCCTGAGCTGGTGAAGCTGCGATTCATATCGAGCTGGCTCATTCTTATAAGCATAAAGAACAGGGCCACGGCCATAAGCACCAAGGCAATAAAGCCGACGATCGCGAATTGGCCGACGAACTGAGTGATCAGCCGTTTGGTAATGATGCGTAATGAGTCAGGTCTCCGATGGAGTAAGAGCGGTTTGCTAGCTGTCAGATTACTGTCGGTTATGCTTTTTTGTTTATCGCTCACGCGTCTCACCTCTGCGCACCAGCTTATAGCCGAGACCGCGTACGGTCAGCAAATACTCTGGCTTGGCAGGATAACGTTCGATCCGCTCACGAATCCGGTGAATATGTACCATCACGGTATTGTCATCGCTTAGACTATCCTGGCCCCATACACGTTCGTACAGCGTTTTTTTGGTGAACATGCGGTTTGGATGCTTACACAAAAAAAGAAGCAGCTGAAATACTTGAGCGGGGCAATCTACCGGTATACCCTCAACTCTGAGCTCGCCGGCGCCTTCATCCACCTCAAAACGTCCAAAATGATGAACCACGGATGCGGGATAGACCGGAGCGGCTTGCCGCTGGTAACGCCGCAAATGAGCTTTAATCCTGGCAACTACCTCAAGTGGATTGAAGGGCTTGACGATATAATCATCGCCTCCGACAGCAAAGCCGGTCAGTTTATCAAAATCGGTCGTTCGTGCCGTGACAAAAAAGATCGGGGCATCCGTCGTTGCGCGAATAAACGGACAGATGTCGAATCCGCTTTGACCAGGCAGCATCACATCAAGCAGGATAAAATCATAGGTCTTGCTTCGGCATGCCGCTATCGCACCTTCCGCGGACGATTCCATATCGATATGGGTAAAGCCTTCTTTGGTTAGCACCGTTTGGAGCATTCGCAAAATGGCTGGCTCGTCATCGACAAGCAGCAGCTTGGCGTCATTCATTGTTCGTACCGCTCCTAGCCATGAGTGTATTTGAATCCTTTAAATAGGCTTGCATCAAGTAATAGCCTCAAGTTTTATTGTATCATCGATTTCTTACGTACAGACAAACGAAATCTTAACGGAGCCTTAACGAAATGGCTTCAGAGGTTTTATAACAGGCACAGTCATTCCTCTCCTACATGCCGCTGGTTAGCCATAGACAACTTCAACTCTGCTCTCAGGAACTTACAAAAGTAAGGTAAACGTAAGACAAGGTTTCGTTTCAAGAAAGCTGAATGTTTTAAGATAACAGGAGAAGGCGAAAAGAGCGCAAAGAGATGAAGGAGCGGGTAAAGGGTGAAAAAATGGGTGTGGATCGTCATCATTGTTGTCGCACTAATTATTGCTATAGCTGGATGGATCATTGGGACCCTCGTGTGGGCGGGGAAGCCAAATGCTGATTACGTGTGGGAATTTGTAAAAAAGCATCCGGAGCAAGCTTCCGTCACCCTCGTCAGCAATGGTGTGATCGTGGCGCAAACTGAGCCGGATCGGCCGATGCCGCTAGCCAGCACAGTCAAAATCATCGTCGCTATCGAATACGCGAAGCAGGCTGCAGCGGGAACGGTTAAGCCGGATGAACCGGTATTGTTGCAAAAGCTGGAGTCGTATTATTTGCCAGATTTGGACGGGGGTGCGCATCCTTCCTGGCTTAGTGATATGGAAAGCAAGCAGCGGGTAAGAGACGGAGCTGTAACGTTAGAAGAAGTAGCTAAGGGAATGATCATGTTTAGCTCAAATGCAAATACGGAGTACTTGATGGAAAAGCTTGGTTTAGCGAACATTAACCGGAACATCGGTGAGTTGGGTATGAAAAGCCACGAGCCTCTGTATCCGTTTGTCTCGAGCTTACTTATTCCCTATGAGTTGATGCAAACCTACCCTGGATTAGAACGGAAAGATGCGCTGGCCAAGGCCATAACGGAGCTGAAAGACATGCCAATAGATGTTTTTCGTGTAAAGGCGGCGGGCATTCATGAGAAGCTGAGGCAAGACAACGATGGCGCTTATAAGCGGCAAGCCAACATCAAGGACTGGTACAATGAGAAGCTGGACCGTATGAACTCGGATAAGCTAATTGCGGCATCGACTGCTGATTACGCCAGCTTGCAAGCAAAAATGAACGGCAAAACCTATTTCGCTCCAGCTGTACAGAAGAACCTGGATATCCTTATGGAGGGACTTATGGAAAATCCGGCAAACCGTTCGATGTTTGAACATGCGGGTCGCAAGGGCGGATCGACTGCATTTGTACTTACAGATGCGATGTACGCGACCGACAAAGAGGGCAAACGGACGGAGCTTGCGATCTTCTTCAACAATCTGGACGAAATACAGGCGATGAAGCTGAGTGCCAGCTTGAACGCTTTTGAAGTGGAACTGCTTAAGAACGCCGACTTCCGGTCCAAAGCTGCAGCAGGTATGGACAGCACACAAAGACCATTGAATAAATAATTGGGAAATGGATAAGTATACGATACTTGACTTGGAGTTGACTCCAAGTTATATAATCGAATCAATTGAAGATAGAGGTGGGTGAACAGATTGGGCGAGGTTCATGTATTCACGATTAAAGAAGCTGCGGAGCAGACCGAATTATCAGAAGATACGATTCGCTATTACGAGAAAATCGGCCTTCTTCCGCGAGCAGAACGTAAGGAAAACCGACATCGTATCTATCATCCTGAGGATATTGCTACGATGAAGCTCATCATATGTCTCAAAAAAACGGGAATGTCGCTGGATGAAATGAAGCCTTTTTTGAATTTATCGTATGACGATGATCTCACTGAATTTCCTGAGCTGTATGCCAAGATTCAGAGCCATAAGGAAAAAATCTACAATCAAATGGTTTCCTTGCAGCAGATTATTGATTTTATTGATTCCTTCGAATCGAGATTCAACAAAACGGGAAGCTCCGCTGAGCCAGCCTGTTCGATCTCAAGTGAACATGTACGAAAGCCGATGTTACAGAAGTGATTTGTTAAAAAAATAAACAAGGGCTGATTCAAAAGTCATTCTGGGGTCAGCCCTTGTCGGTTTAACAGGGATTGAGCTTAATTCACTAGCTGTTATTGCCGCAGTTGTTTGACGAGCCGCTTGGCAGGACCGTTAGGCGTCGTGATCGTTTCATACACATTGATCGTTAAATCATTTTCAAATTGCTCGGTTTTGATGCTGCTGAAGGTGATTTTTTGGTTTCCGGTTATAAGCTTCTGGGTTCCTGTGAAGCTGGCTGTTTGCGACCCCAGAGAACGTCCAAGCCCATCGACCAGCTCGAATTCAAGCTGTGAGAAATTAGGATCAACGATAACCTGCTCCTGACGGTTTACGGTCAAGTCCATTTTCAATACATAGTTGTAGGCATTGGAGCTGTATAAGGTTGTAATGGCATAAGCATCAAAGCTAAGTTGGAACGGATACAAGCTAATGGTTTTATCAATCGATTCCCCTTGTACGACTACCTGATACGTACCGACAGACAGCTTGCTGGCAGCCGTGGATTTAGGGTCAAATACGTTCAGCGCGAGCTGGGTGCCCATTTCCGTGGTAGGCAGCATGTAAGAGTAGGATACGACATAGCTTGTGTTCGGCATGATTTGACTGATGGCTGCTGATTGTCTGACTCCGGCAAAAGCAAGTCCTTGTCCATTAATGAGTTCGGTTCCAAGTGTTGGCAGTGCAAGGGGGCTGCCTCCATTGTTGGTAAGCTTGTATTTGGCAATAGCGGTTCGATAACCAAAATCACTGTTTTCATGGATATGAAGCTCCATTAAGGATACGCCGATATTCGTGTCCAGCCAGCCATTAGAAGCAAAGCTCAGAGGTGTCCCCATTTCATAGGGCTTGGCCTGTATCGCAGCATTATTCGCATATTCCACATGACTCAAATCAAACAGCATAACAGGACGTTTAACCGTAGTATTGCTGCGGTTTGTTGTGTTGGAGCTTGCATTGCCTGTATTGTTTGAAGCATTTGTACCTGAATTCGTATTCCCACCAGTACCGCCATTGGCTGCCGATTCGTTAACCGTCGAGCTGCTGCCGGAATTTGCAGCTGCTCCTGAATTGCTGCTGGATGTATTCGCATTTCCGCTGCTTGAGCCGTTGCCATTATTATTTGATGTATTATTGTTTGAATTGTTATTGTTGGTATTCGTATTGGTTACCGGAGTGGCGTTCTCAAATAAAACAAGACTAACGGTTCGAGGCTCGATACCGTCAGGCAGCAGGATCGAATACTGGACGTTTGCAATCTGACCTGGTGACAGGAAGCCGCTTCGCAGTGACTGTTCCTGGCTTGCCTCCATGGCCCCTGTACCAAACTGATAGGACCCGGTTAATGCGGGGAGCGCTGCAGCGGCATTACTATCATTACGGATTTTAATTGTTGTTTGTAAAAGAACGCCTTCGGTTTGTTTGACTGCTATCACTTTGTCCGCGACGACCATGAGGCTGCTGTCAGTACCGAACAAGGAATAGGGCTGCTCTTTGCCCACAGGCACTTTGATTTCGGTTTCGGTTAGGGCCAATGTTCCAAGTACATGATCCTCCGCTTCGCTGACGTAAAAAGCATCCATACGTGTGCTATTCATTACAAAATTGTCGGGTACCGGGGTGCGGATCATAAGCTTGGTTAGTTTGCCAGGCAGTAGAGATTGCTGGCTGCCTTCAACGAAGGAGCTGCTGTATTTCAATGAATCGGAAGCGTATAAACGAAACTGCAAGCTGTTAGGCAGGCTTAAAGTCGCTTTATCTCCATTTTGAGCAAATAATTCAGTATATATGTAACTATTGCCATTTTCGTTAATTTTGTAGCTGCGTCCGAGACGCATAGCCACTTGAACTTCCTTCGAATAAGACGCATCCAGCTCGTTCATGGGAATCAGAATTTGCTTGGATGCATCATAGAAGGAAGTGACTGCGTTAGAAACCGATAAATCGCCAATGCTTCTCATAAAAGTAGGCTGACTGTCATCCCATGCAAACAAATTGATAGTAAGCTCATCAGGGTGTTCTCCCGCTGCCATTTCTGAATAAAAACGGAACTCCTGATCCTTTCCTGACTTCACGCGAGCATTTTGCTTGCTTGTCAATTGGGCAGGAAACAGATTGCCTTGTCCATCAACAATACGAACTCCATAGCTATTAAAATCTATATCGCTCTCGCTGCCATTGTGTATGTTCAATGAAAATTGTATGGAGCTTGAAGCGTTCCCGGAAGTAAAAGCGGCGTTCTCCAGAGTGAAATAAGCATCTGTGGCGACAAATACACCCTCTTTCCCGGCCATAGCCGATGGTGTGACAGCTAACAAGCTGCTCGTACAAACCGCTGCTGCTACCAGCCATTTTTTTGCAGGTAATGACCATCTATCATTGCGTTTCATGTGGTTTCCTCCTAAAAGCTTTCCGCAGGAAAGCTATCTTCGTAAGCGTAACTGCGCTAATCGGTCCTCAGTGCGTCTATGGGACGCAGCTTGGATGCTTTATTGGCAGGGTAGAGCCCGAATATCATACCTACAGCAACTGAGAATAAAAAGGCATACAGGCTAACCTCAAAGGAAAGCTGCGTGGTCTGCTTCGGATTGATCATCGGCCAAGCGATGGCAATTCCGCTTCCCAGCAGCAGGCCAATAATCCCGCCCAGACCGCTGATCACCGTGGCTTCAATTAAAAACTGGAGCAGTATATTTCTGCGTTTCGCTCCAATTGATTTGCGGATTCCGATTTCCCGTGTCCGTTCACTAACCGTCACCAGCATAATGTTCATAATTCCGATACCGCCAACAAGCAATGAAATACAAGCAACACTAATCAATTGATTATTCAAGGTGCTGGATGCCGCTACGCGGGCGTTCATCAATTCATCCTGATTCACTAGTTGAAATCCGGTTTCGCTTTTGAATTTATAGCTCAAATACTGCTTCATCGTATTTTGCGCGGCGGACAACTCTTCTTTGGTAGGCGCCTCCAAATAAGTCGTACGAATATTCCCAAGCTTAAAGGCACGTCGTGCCGTTTCCAAAGGAACAAAGACGGAATTATCCAATGAAACCCCACTCATGTTGGAGCCCTTGGTTTTTAAGGTTCCAACTATCGTAAACACGATGCCATCGATATTGATATCCTCGCCGATCGGGTCCAGAGTTCCAAAGTAATACTGGGCTACCGTGCTGCCCAATATAGCCACTGGATTGCGAAACTCCATGTCCGCCTCAAGAATAAAACGGCCTGAGGCCAGCTCCCCTTTCATCAGTGGCAGATAACGGTCATTGGTACCAACTACCGTATATTTTTCCTGGATACGATCGTATTTAATGTTGGAATTGCTTTTGACCATGGTGGGCGCGATCGTTTCGATCTCGGGCAGCTGCTCAAGCGACATCAGCTCGTCATAATCAAGCTGTGTGGCGCGGCCGTTGCCCAGCGTATTGACGACAATCAGGTTGGTGCCGAGGCTTTCATATTGTTTTTCAATTTGAGCGCTTGCTCCTTGCCCGATGGCTACCAAAGTGACAACGGAGCTGACCCCGATAATAACACCCAGCATGGTCAGTATAGTCCGCATCGGATTTGCGGTTACTGTTCGTAATGCCATATACAATAATTCCAACGGATTCATGCCTGCACCTCAGAAGGTTTAGTGAATGCAGTTGGGGGATCACTCAGCGATTGTTCGCCAGGAAGCGGCAAAAGTCGTTCATCCTTGACGATCGCACCATCCCGAATGGAAATAACCCTTCTGGCATGCTCGGCAATATGGTTGTCATGTGTAATCAACACAATCGTATTACCCTGCTTGTTTAACTCTATGACCAGTTCCAGAACCTCATTGCCTGTCTTGGTGTCGAGCGCGCCTGTTGGTTCATCCGCCAATAGCAGGGAGGGAGAGCCTGACAACGCTCTGGCAATGGCAACGCGCTGCTGCTGTCCCCCTGATAGCTCACTTGGCTTGTGATGACCACGCGCACCCATTCCGAGCAATTCAAGCATGCGCATTGCCTTTTCCCGTCGCTCTTTTTTGCCGAGACCTGAATAGATCAGGGGAAGCTCGACATTTTCCAAAGCATTCAGCCGGGGCAGCAGATTGAATTGTTGAAAAATAAAGCCGATTTTTTTGTTTCGCAGCTCTGCCAGCTGATTATCACTCATTTTTTCGGTAGCTACGCCATCGAGTAGATAGCTGCCGGAAGTCGGGATATCCAATAACCCGATCGTATTCATAAGCGTTGATTTACCGGAGCCGCTGGGGCCAATTATAGCAACGAAATCGCCTTTGGCGACAGACAGCGAGAGGTCGTTTAAGATGTGCAGCTTCTCTGCGCCGCGTTCATACACCTTGGTAATATTGCGTAGTTCGATCATGGAATGCATTCCGGGAAATACCTCCTTTATGTAACATTTATCGATTGTTCCCGCCCGTTCTTTGGTTGCCGCCGCCTGTGCCACCAGCACCTGCACCGCCACCACCACCAGGGCCAGCAGGAAATCCGCCAGCTCCCGCACCACCAGCACCACCTTGAAATTGTTGACGGAGACGGTCAATATCTGCCTGACTGGCATTTTGTGTTCTTTGACGTGAGGCTGCCACGACCTGGTCGCCCTCGTTCAGGCCCTCTGTAACTTCTATATCGGTTTTGCTGCGGATTCCGATTTTTATCTCATGGCGCTCTTCCTTGGTGCCATCCGCTTTTAGCAGTGTAACGTATCGTTTTCCTTGCTGTTGTTGAAGTGCTTCGATAGGCAGCAAGACGATATTCTTTTTATCCTGAATAATAATTTCGGCTGTAGCCGTCATTCCGTATCGCAGCTCACTCGTATTTTTGACAGATAACACCGCATCGAAAAAGGTAACCCCATTCGTGGTCGTACCTACGGTAGATACTTGATTGACCTCACCTTCAAACACCTTGTTGGAGATCGAATCTACGCGTACCGCGGCCTTCATGCCTGCTTTGACATTGGGCAAGTCCAATTCATCAACTTGAATTGGCAGCTGCATATAATCAAGACTGGCAACAGCTCCGAGCAGCGTATTCACTTCAATCTTGGAGCCGACTGGATAGCTGGCCAGCACATTGCTTTTCTTATTGGCAAAATCGGTAGAAAACACGCCGTCAAACGGAGCGCGAATCGTAAGCTGCTTTACCTTTTCCTGTAGGTCGTTGATTGTATTTTTTTGGCGTTCTATTGTGGACGACTTGCTTGCAATGTCATTTTGCAGTGTATCGTTGAACAACGAGGCAATCACATCACCTTGTTTGACATAGCTGCCCGTTTTCACCTTCAATTCTTTAATGACACCGCTTGCGCTTGTAAGAATAGTTTCTATCGAATTGTAATCCAGAACGCCCTTATCGGACGATTCAACAAGCCGACCATTCAGCTGCAAGCTGCCCTTGACCTTCATTCCAACTGCTAACGTGCCGTCATTGGTTACCTTGATGTCGACCTCAAGCAATTTGCCGCCATTGGCATCAGCTTTAGGCTGAGTCCCGATAGCTTCGACCTTAGCAGTTTTCGTCAGGTTAAATCCGTCGACGGTGAGGTCAATGAGATCGCCTTTTTTAAGCTGTACCGCATTTTCCAGTACAAAAGACAGCTTCGTAATAAGCGTGGAGGAATCGGATAATGTAGCAAAGCGGCTCGTTTTGCCGACATTCGAGCCTACGTCCAAATTGCTGCTCAAGCTTAAGGTACCGCTAAGAGGCGCCACGATTTGCAAATGATTTTGCTGGTTTTGCAATTCGCTCAAATCCTTTTGCAGCTGCACAAGGGTGGATTCGGCCTCCTGCAGGCTGATCTCCTGAGAGGGCACCGATATTTCAAGCAAAACATCCCCCTTGCTGACAGCCTGATTGCGGGTCAGATTCATCGTTTTGATCGTACCATCGGCAGTAGCTATAATATTCTGCATATCTCTGGCCTCGAATTGAGAAGTGCCGGATACAACAGATCGGATGGTCCCTTTTTTAATAGTAAGAACTTTCTCTTGTGGATTGGCAGTCTGGGATTTAGGCTGAGAGTAAACATACCAATAGGCTCCAGCTCCGCATAGTACCAATACGCTGGCTACTATGATCCCTATTTTATAGCGAGATTTCATTCAAGCTTCTCCTTTCAAGCGACTTGGCAGAGGGGTGCCAGTTTTCTAATATTGTAGCAACGGGATGTGAATGAAGTGTGAAAAAATGTGAAAGCCATACGTAGAAAATAAAAAGCAGCAGCTGCGTGGATCGCAGCTGCTGCCTAAAGTCGATATGTTTCTATTCAAAAAGCTTTTTTAGATTCTCGTGATAAGGGGCGCGGATTACGCCTTTTTCTGTAATAATCGCAGTCACATATTCATTCGGTGTGATATCAAATGCAGGATTGAACACCTTAACACCCTTCGGTGCGGTGCGTTTGCCAAAGCCTTGTGTAATTTCGTCCTCATGACGCTCCTCAATCGGAATGTCTGCCCCATTAGCAGTATTCAGATCAATGGTTGACATCGGGCAAGCCACATAAAAAGGAATCCCGTGAGCTTTGGCTAGAACAGCCACGCTGTAGGTGCCGATCTTGTTGGCTACGTCGCCATTGGCCGCGACACGGTCTGTGCCGACAATGACTGCTTGTACCCAGCCTTTACTCATGACGACTCCAGCCATGTTGTCGCAGATGAGTGTGACATCAACGCCTGCCTGCTGCAGCTCGAACGCGGTCAGACGTGCGCCTTGCAGCACGGGTCGGGTTTCATCGGCAAACACCTTGAGATGGATGCCGCGCTCCTGGGCCAGGTACATCGGTGCGAGTGCCGTGCCGTAACGGGCTGTCGCCAGACCACCGGCATTACAATGCGTGAGCACGCCCATTCCGTCCTCGAACAAATCCAAAGCGTGCACGCCGATAAGCCGGCACGTTTCCTCGTCCTCGCTCTGGATCAGCTTCGCTTCATCCAGCAGCGACTGCTTCATCGCTTCCGGCTCGCCTCCAGCGGAAGCAAGCTCCGTGGCACGCTGCTTCATCCGCTCCAGCGCCCAGAACAAGTTCACCGCCGTCGGGCGCGACGTCGCCAAATAATCACACTGCTTGACCGTCTCGGCAAGCAGCAGCTCCAGGCTGCCGCTTGTATCCCGCGCGCCGAGATAAACCCCGTACGCCGCTGCGATCCCGATTGCGGGCGCGCCGCGTACCGCCAACTGCTTGATCGCATCCCACACCTGTTCTGATGTTGTCAGCTCCAAATACACGATTTCATCCGGCAGCTGCCGTTGATCTAGCAAATCCAAACTATCGGTCGCCGAGTTCCAGCGGACCGACTGCAGCCAATCCGCTGCCTTATTCTTTTCTTCCTGTTGATCTTGTATGCTCATCCCAGATGCTCCTTTCTATTTCTGTTCAATCGCTTCGGCCGCAATCTCCAACAGGTCGTTAATCGATTGAGCTTGACGGTTATGCTTGATGAGGGCCGTGCCGATGCGAAGCGCAATGCGCCGTGCGCGATCCTTGGCGGCTTCGTCCTCAAGCTTATTAATGTCGGCAACCTGGGCAAGACCGTGTACGCGGCGGACCATTTTGCATCCGGTATAACCAATCGCGTCACGAAGCACCTGCTCCAGATACCATTCCTGATAGTTCTCCCCAGCAAATACGCGGTCTACGCCATACAGCGACCAGATCGAGCGAAACTCACCACTGAACGTATGCCAGATATCACGGATGGTTCCAAGCAAATAACCGCGGTAATCATCACGTGCCAATTGATCCTGGCTCCAGCCCTCCTGTGCAGCATAATTCAACAACAGATTGGCAAATACCGCACCGATATCAAAGCCCATAGGACCATAATAAGCGAACTCGGGATCAATAACCTTGGTGGAATCCTCAGTAATAAAAATACTGCCAGTGTGCAAATCACCGTGAAGCAGTGCTTGAGCCTTGGTCAAAAAGCCGCTGCGCAGTATGGCTACCTCAAGCAGCAGCTCCTTATCGACCCATAGAGCCTCAACTTCGCTGCGGACAGCCGGAGGAATATCGTTCGTTTCTGCATCGCGATAAGGATCATCGAAGATCAGATCCTCCGTGATTTTGCAAAGCTCCGGATTGATGAATTGCTTGACGCGCAGCTTTTTTTCCTGCTGATTCATTCCGAGATCTGACGTATAAAATAACGTGTGGGCTATAAAACGTCCAATATGCTGGGCAAACAATGGATAGCGGTTGCCATCCATCAACCCTTTACGCATGATAACATGATCACTTAAATCCTGCATGACTGTTAAGGCCAAATCTTTATCATACGTATACACATGCGGCACCAGATCGGGGCATAAGGATTCTTGTATCTGTAAGGCTTCACTTTCAATTCGTGCCCGGTCCAGCGTGAGCGGCCATGATTCCCCGACAACCTTGGCATAAGGCAAGGCCTGCTTCAAAATAATACTTTTACCTGTCGAAGCCTCTGAAATATGAAATACGAGATTCAAATTGCCGTCCCCGATTTCATGACTGGAAAGCTCACTTCCAGCGGTGAATAAGTCAGGTATGGTGCGAGCGTAGGCTACTGCTTCTGCTTCTGTCAAAGCGTGATATGTAGTCATAGTTTCATATTCCTCCTTCGAGTTGGGTATTCTAATAATCTCGTAAGCATATGCTTATAAAATTTCATGGAAAAATGCATCAAGTATGCTCTTCATCCGATAAGACTGCTAACCTATAGTATAGCAAAATGAGACTTCGCTTGGAATAGCAGATGATGGGTTAAGATTGAAACAGAACGTCATTTACAAAAAATACATCTGGAGATAATATACCGATGACGCTCAGGTACTATATTATTCCTATACGATTCATATCGGGAGGGTTTCATAGGATGAAGCTGCTTGTAAAGTTACTGTCTATAGTGTTCGCTGTAGGTATTATACTAACGCTCGGAATGCAGGCTCAAGGGGGGCCGATTCTTGCAAATCCTTATAAAGCTAATCATCAGCAATTTGAACGATTTCATGAGCCGGTGCTCGTTGTCAATAGCGAGTCCAACCGGACGGCTCAAGCAAATCGCTAATTGAGAGAATCCCACAATATGAAAAGGGAGGGCTTAGGCCCTCCCTTTCCTTTGTCATTCTGCATCAAACAGCTTTAGAATTGCTTGCCGCGACCCCGATGCTCCACAAGGTCGATGGCACCCAATACCATATGAGCCAATCCGAAGCCTGCTACGGCTGCGGCGGCCATGGGGTACTTCCCCCTTAGTGCAACACCTGAAGCCGTCACCGCTGTACCCAAAACAGTAGGAATAAGTCCTTCTCTCATGATGGTTCCTCCTCGTAATTTTGAGTGGATGTTCGAATGCATCTATAGGTTGGGGTAAAATCGTTAAATGTATGTTTGCCAATAGTTGCATTGTCAGGCGGATCAATCTTATAATGGAGTATTGTGAATTACAGCTGGCTTCATATTTTCTTTTGAAGGGAGGCGAGAGTAGTGACGGAAAGCACGTTAAAGCCGGTCGCTTTAAAGGAATGGGCCGTAGCTATAGAAGCGCTGCGAGCAGGTCGGCAAATTATGATCATGCGAAAAGGTGGGATTCGTGAGGAAACACGGGACTTCCATATTGAAAGCGAGAACTTCTATCTGTACCCGACCTACGAGCATCAGAAAAAACAATGGATTAAACCGGATCACCAATATCAGCTGGATCTGACTTTGGAGGGCTGGAGCACTGAGGATACAGAGGTTGAAGTTCATTGTTACGCTGAGCTGGTAGAGGATATACTAATAGAAGATCAGGATCAATTGAACAAGCTGAGCGAGCTGCATCTATGGACAGATACATTTGCCGAGGAAAGATTAAAGTGGAAGCGCACCAAGCCGCTTCATGTGATGCTTCTTCGGGTGTATGAGCTGGATGTGTCGATCAAGCTGCCGATTATTCCTTCTTACATAGGCTGCAAATCATGGATTCAATTGGAGAGCAGCACGATCCACACCGCATCCCGTAAGCCTGTGATTACAGATGAAGTGTTCGATGGAGCCGTTGCTCAAATCAAGAATGCATTAAAAGGGTAATGACTAGTAGAAAGCCCAAAAAGCTGCTTTTATGAGGCATGTTTTGTATATAATTTGCAAACAGCTCTCTCAAACCATTGAGAATCAATGATAATCAGTTTATAATGATTATTAGATAAGAATAATCACTCTAAATATAGACTTTAAATATGGAGGAAATAAGATCATGGCACAAACAACGGAATTCACTATAGACGGTTTGAAAGCTACTGTCGAAGGCAAGGAAATTTTGAAGGGCTTGAACCTTACCATGAGGGGCGGAGAAATCCATGCAATCATGGGGCCCAATGGAACTGGTAAAAGTACACTTGCTTCCACTATCATGGGTCATCCCAAATATGAAGTTACCGAAGGCGCGATCACGCTCAATGGCGAAGATGTTCTCGAAATGGCTGTTGACGAAAGAGCACGTGCAGGTATTTTCCTTGCTATGCAGTATCCAAGTGAAATTACCGGTGTCACGAATGCCGATTTCCTGCGCAGTGCAATTAATGCCCGTCGTGAGGAAGGCAGCGAAATTTCCTTGATCCGCTTTATCCGACAAATGGAAAGCAAAATGAAAGAGCTTGAAATGAATCCGGAGTTCATGCACCGCTATTTAAACGAAGGTTTTTCAGGCGGAGAAAAGAAGCGTAATGAAATTTTGCAAATGCTGCTTCTTGAGCCAAGTGTTGTTATTTTGGATGAAATCGACTCTGGTTTGGATATAGATGCCCTTCGTATTGTTGCAGCAGGTGTGAACGCGATGCGTTCCGAAGACCGCAGCTTTTTGATTATTACCCATTACCAACGGTTGCTTAACTATGTAAAACCGGATTTTGTACATGTTATGATGCAAGGACGTATAGTGAAATCGGGCGGACCTGAACTGGCAGAACGTCTTGAGAATGATGGCTACGACTGGATTAAGGAAGAGCTGGGCATTGACGATGAGACAGTTGGCGGACAGGAAGAAGAATTTAAAATCCCCATGAACACTTCAGGTCCAAAATACTAAGCGATAATCGTACAGGAGGAATAAATATGACTACACAAGCCATTCTTCCCATCGATCGTCAAGCCATCGTGCAGCTGTCACAATCGAGACAAGAGCCTGAGTGGATGACCAATCTGCGTTCAGAAGCGTTGGAATTGGCCGGATCGTTGGAATTACCCGTGCTTGAAAAAACAAGAATTGACCGTTGGAACCTTCGTTCTTTCGGAACCCATAAAGCAGAAACAGAAATAACCTCAACAGAACAGCTGCCTGCATTTACCAAAGCGCTGCTGCAGGATGACAGTGATCAAGCCAGCTTGATCATTCAAAGAAATTCCAGCATCGTGTTCCAGAATGTTTCAGAGGAGCTGACCAAGCAGGGCGTGATCTTCTCAAGCCTTGAAGCAGCTTTAACGAATCATCCAGAGCTGGTTAAGCAGTATTTCATGAGTGTGGTTAGCAAGGATGAGAACAAGCTGACAGCTCTTCATACAGCACTATGGAGCGGTGGCGTGTTCTTGTATGTACCTAAGAATGTAAGAGTCGAACTGCCGCTGCAGGCTTTATTCCTGACTGATGACGCTGATGCGTGCTTCTCGCCTCATGTGCTCATCATTGCCGAGCAGCATTCTTATGTTACGTATGTCGATAATTTTGCTTCTCATGGTGATTTGAACCATCTTGTTCAGAACGGTGTTGTAGAGGTTATCCTGAAACCTGGAGCGGTTGTCAATTATGCTTCGGTTCACAACTTTGACGAATCGGTTACGGATCTTTCCTACCGGAGAGCTGTTGTTGAGCAGGATGCTACGATGAACTGGGTAATCGGCGAGATGAACTATGGCAATGTCATGTCAGATACAACATCACTCTTGAAGGGCAACGGCTCAACCTCCGATGCCAAAATCATTTGTGTCGGTACCAACGAACAGAAGCTGAATGTAACCACTCGTGCCGTTCACTTTGGTAAAAACTCGAGCAGCGACATGATTACCCGTGCCGTTATGCGTGATGCAGCTACGGCGATTATTAACGGAATCACCAAGATTGAAAAGGGCGCTACAGGCGCTAATGGCCAGCAAACCGAAAAAGTGCTTATGCTGAGTCCAAAAGCACGCGGCGATGCGAATCCGATCCTGCTCATCGATGAGGATGATGTGAAAGCCGGACATGCCGCCAGCGTAGGTCAAGTAAATCCGGAGCAGATTCATTATTTGATGTCCCGCGGGATTACACGTGAAGAAGCACAGCGTCTGGTTATTTATGGCTTCCTTGCACCCGTTGTGTCTATCATCCCAATGAAAAACATCCAGGAACAGCTGCAGCGCTTCGTTGAAAGGAAGCTGGGACAATGAATACCAAAGAGATCCGTCAACTATTTCCCATCCTTCATCAGGAAGTAAACGGTCATCCTCTGGTATATCTGGATTCGGCTGCGACCTCGCAAAAACCGGTGTCCGTTATTGAGGCGATCAAGCATTATTACGAATTTGATAACTCCAATGTGCACCGTGGTGTTCATACGTTAGGTTCGAGAGCTACTGACGCTTATGAGGGTGCACGTGAAAAGGTAGCCAAATTCATTAATGCCGGCTCTACGGAAGAAGTTATTTTTACCCGCGGCACAACAACGGCTTTGAATATGGTCGCATCTGGTTATGCACGTGTGATTTGTCAGGAGGGGGATGAAATTGTCATTACCCCAATGGAGCATCATAGTAATCTGATTCCATGGCAGCAGGTGGCCAAAGCGACCGGTGCCGTGTTGAAATATATTCCACTTCAGGAGGATGGTTCGATTCTTCTGCAGGACGTGGAAGATACGATCACGGAGCGTACCAAAATCGTATCGGTTACCTACGTTTCCAACGTACTTGGTGTTGTGAATCCAGTTAAAGCTATTGCGGAAATCGCGCATCGTCATGGTGCGAAGATGGTCGTTGATGGTGCACAAAGCACACCGCATTTGAAGGTTGACGTACAGGACCTTGATTGTGATTTTTACGCCTTATCAGGGCACAAAATGTGCGGTCCAACCGGCATTGGTGCCCTGTATGGCAAAAAGACGCTGCTTGAGCATATGGAGCCTATCGAGTTTGGCGGCGAAATGATTGACCATGTGGATCTATATGATTCTACCTGGAAGGAGCTCCCTTGGAAGTTCGAGGGGGGTACACCTGTCATTGCTGGAGCTGTTGGCCTTGGCGCCGCAATTGATTTTCTGGAAAGCATCGGAATGGATGAGATTGAACGTCACGAAAGGCAGCTGACTGCTTATGCTGTAGAGCGCTTGAGTGAGATTGAGGATTTGAAGATTTATGGACCACTTACGGATCGAGCCGGTTTGGTTACTTTTAATTTAGGTGATGTTCATCCCCATGATGTAGCAACCGTACTGGATACGGATGGAATTGCTATTCGTGCAGGTCATCACTGCTGCCAGCCTTTAATGCGTTGGTTGCAAGTATCATCAACGGCTCGGGCGAGCTTTTACCTTTATAATACGGAAGAGGATATTGACCGTCTGGTTGCTTCGCTTCTAAAAACAAAGGAGTACTTCGGCCATGCAATTGGATGATTTGTATCGTAGAGTCATTATGGATCATTATAAAACCCCTCGTAACCGCGGCACCTTTGAAGATGAAGCTGTCACCATTGACTTAAACAATCCAACCTGCGGCGATAAGATTCAGCTTCAGATGCAGATTGATAATGGTAAGGTGAAAGCTGCCAAATTCGTTGGTGAAGGCTGCTCCATCAGCCTTTCCTCCGCTTCGATGATGACTGATGCTGTCAAAGGCAAAACAATCGAAGAGGCGTTGGAGATGGCTGACAAATTCTCCTCACTCATGAAGGGCGAGCCTGTAGAATTTGAATACGAGGATATTGAGGCCCTCTCAGGGGTGAACAAATTTCCGGCACGCATCAAGTGCGCAACGTTGTCATGGAACGCCTTACGTAAGGGAATTGAACAATCGCAACGACAGGAATAAAGTCGAATATCATATAACTAACGAACGATATTTTAAAGGAGGTTTACCTATTATGGCCAAGCAAATGCCCGAAATGGAAGCTTATCAATATGGATTTCGTGACACGCACGAATCAATCTTCAAAAGCGGCAAAGGCTTAACTCGTGAAATCATTATGGAAATTTCCGCAATGAAAAAAGAACCGGACTGGATGCTTGAATTCCGTTTAAAGTCCTTTGAGCAGTTTTTGAAAATGCCTATGCCGCGTTGGGGCGGTAACATGGACGATCTGGATTTTGAAGACATCCAGTACTATGTTAAGCCTTCAGAGAAGCAAGGAAAGACATGGGAAGAGGTACCTACAGAAATCAAGGAAACCTTTGATAAGCTTGGAATTCCTGAAGCTGAACAAAAGTTTCTTGCCGGTGTATCCGCGCAATATGAATCTGAGGTCGTATATCACAGTATGCAAAAGGATCTTGAGGATAAGGGTGTTATCTTCACGGATACCGATACAGCGCTTCGTGAATTCCCGGAAATTTTCAGAGAGCATTTCGGTACGATTATTCCTCCAAGCGACAACAAATTCGCTGCACTGAACAGTGCGGTATGGTCAGGCGGAAGCTTTATCTATGTACCTAAAGGCGTGAAGGTGGATACTCCGCTTCAAGCTTACTTCCGTATCAACTCCGAGAACATGGGGCAGTTTGAGCGTACGTTGATCATTACGGACGAAGACAGCTTTGTTCACTATGTGGAAGGCTGTACAGCTCCGATTTACAGCACGAATTCTCTGCACAGTGCGGTTGTTGAGATCATTTGTAAGAAAAACTCCCGTGCTCGTTATACGACGATTCAAAACTGGGCTCCAAACATTTATAATCTGGTTACAAAACGTGCTGTTGCTGAAGAAAATGCAACGATGGAATGGGTAGATGGCAACATCGGCTCCAAGCTGACCATGAAGTACCCGGCTGTTGTACTCAAAGGCCGCGGCGCTAAAGGTATGGTGCTTTCGATTGCTGTAGCAGGACGCGGACAGCATCAGGATGCAGGCGCGAAGATGACTCACCTGGCACCTGATACAACTTCCACGATTGTATCCAAATCGATCAGCAAGCATGGTGGTAAAGTAACTTACCGTGGTCTGGCATCGTTTGGACGCAACTCCCAAGGCTCCAAGGCCAATATCAAATGTGATACATTGATCATGGATAAAGAATCCACCTCGGATACTATTCCTTACAATGAGATCATGAATGATAATATTACACTGGAGCATGAAGCAACGGTATCCAAGGTATCGGAAGATCAATTGTTCTATCTGATGAGCCGCGGACTGACTGAAGCCGAAGCTACACAAATGATCGTCATGGGCTTTATTGAACCGTTCACCAAAGAGCTGCCAATGGAATATGCAGTTGAAATGAATCGTTTGATCAAGTTCGAGATGGAAGGCAGTATCGGTTAATATTTAATCATATACTGGCTTACTATTCAGTTATAGCAAGGCATCGTTTCTCTTCGGAGGCGCGATGCCTTTTTGCTTTTCAACAAAAATGCATAAGAGAGCCCTTAAATTCTCATGCTAAGCAAGTAGATCAAGCAGATCCAGTTGTTTATATGATGAGAAAGAGGAGCGACCTACCATGAAGCTTCCAGTCAAATACGGGATCGTCAGTGTATTGGCGGTATGTTTAACCACTGCAGGCAGTGGATGCAGTCCCAATAAAGTTCAGCAGCAATCAGTCACGAATTCGCAGTTGAAAACGTTCAGTAAAGGTGGGGTCGGTGGTGTTAACACGCTGAGTTCTGTCGAATCGGCGCGTCTACCCATATCCATTTATGATGGGATCCCTTATGTAACAGGTAACGATTTGGCTCAAGCCTTACAGTTTCATAGCAAATGGGAAGCCGATCGGAATATTTACCAGCTAGGAGATTTTGATGCGGCTTATGAGTTGAAAATTGGTTCTGATGATGTACGGGTGGATGAAGGGACCATTCGGTTAGCGCAGCCGCCTATTTTGCGCAATTCGATGGTTTATGTACCTGTATCAGCGCTTTCCCCCTTGTTTGCATCGTATACGAATTTTGTCGTTACAGACAAAGAAGTCAAGCTTGATCTATCGTCCGGGAATCCCTCACAACCTATCAATGGACCTGAAGATGCAAGCACAGGTGGAGATGCTGATTTTATGGACGACCCGAATGACCCTTTTAAGGGAGAAGAGCCAACAGCAGATCATGTAGAGCAGACAGTAGCTTCTTTTGCCCATAACAGCAGCGGTGCAGCAGCTCCTAATAGTGGGGTGTCCGAGCTTACACATTCAGCGATTCCCGCTGCCAAGCTTAAAAATGTCGACGTCAATCAATTAATAGCCAAAGCCAAAAGCTATATGGGTGTCAAATATTTGTTTGGAGCTCCTCCTTACCCGGAGTCGAGCAGGTTTGATTGCTCTACATTTACTCGCTATATTTATGGACGTTATGGCATATCCTTAGGGAGAACGGCACGTGCACAGGCTGCCGGAGGAACCAGCGTTAGCAGGAAGCAGCTTCGTAAAGGTGACTTGTTGTTCTTTTATGTGCCAGGTCGGTTTCGCTCCAATAAGACGGTGGGCCATGTAGCTATTTATATGGGCAATAACCGTATCGTCCATTCGTCGCCTGAACCGGAAAATGGGGTTCAAATCACCAATATCAATAAGCCGTATTGGAAAGAAACCTTTTTGGAAGCCAAGAGATTTGTTTATTAAGTATGGATTCGGTGGGTTACAAAGTAACTCGCTAACTTCTTTTAACCGCCAGCATGCAAAAGAGCCTTTCTCTAGAGAAAGGCTCGGCTAAGCGGCTATACATACACTTCTTCAATTACGAGTTCGGGATGGTCGGTCAAATTCACAAAATGATCATCCACCTGGACCAGAGGTTTAAACATATCCGAGGGATGAGTCAGAACAATGTAACCGGTCTCACCGGATGACAACAGAACACGCTTACCAATAAAATTTGGAATCATATTGCGAATAAACACCTGAGTAATTTTGGGATCAAGTTTACCAAAGCTGAGTCTATGAAGCTCTCTTAATACGAACAGTAGATCCCGTTTTTTTTGGTACACTCGGGAAGATATCATTGCACTGTATATATCGGCAACGGCAACGATTTTGGAGAGTGGAAGAATGGCAGACTCCTTGAGCCCATGTGGATAACCACTTCCGTCGAATCGCTCATGATGCTGCAGCGCTGCCTGGGCCAAAGCTTCACTCATGTTAGAGTCCTTAATAAGCTGATAACCGATTGCAGGGTGTTTCTTGACCTCTTCGAATTCTTCATCCGTCAAACGTCCCGGTTTGGTTAGAATGGCTTTATCAATCCGGCATTTGCCTATATCATGCAGATAACCGGCTTTTCCAGCTATTAAAGCTCTTTCGTTGGTTTGTCCAAGCCATTTAGCAATATAATAAGAAATCATCCCGACTTGGACGCTGTGCTGGTATGTGTAATCATCCTGGTTATTTAAGGTAAGAAGCAGCGAAACGACATCCCTCTCACGAACAAACTCGTTTGAAAGCGGAGCAAAGCTATCGTTAACCTGGGATTCATCGAGCTTGCCGCTTTTTTCAACTTGTTCGAATAAATCCTTGATACCGTCAACAGCCTCCTCGTAAGCTTTTGCATGCTTGGAGATTTCTTGTTCTGGCAATATAACTTCTTCTTCATGTTTAGACGAATTGTCGAATCGGATCATCAGGTCGACATAATCAATGTGATGCAAGTTAAGCTTACTGATATCCGAAGAATTCAAAACGGTATGGGCAGAAACGACTAGGAGCCCGTTTTTATTAAAAATATCAGAACCAGTGCGATCTCCAACCTGTAAATCCATTACCGAAACTCTCAAGAAGATCACCTCAACTAAAGTATGAAAAAAATGGTAGAATAAATCCAGTTTTATGAATTTATCCTATCAAACTCATCTAGTACTTGACAATAAGCATAACGAACCATAAACCCCGAATAATAGTCAAGAATAGATTAAATAATACAAAAGTTTTGGTGCTATTAGGATTACATTCCTACGTAACGACTATATAAGCTTTTGGCTTGGATTGGATCATTAGTACCTTGAATAATGACTCGTCCGTCTGAAAACAAGACAAGGGTTAATGTATCGTTGATATGGAATTTAAGGAGAAAAGGATTGAGCTCAATGCTGCCCAACTGACTCCATTTGGCAGCCCATTCTTCTAAATGAAACGATCCTGCATGCAGCGGCTGAATTTGTACGGAGTTTCGTCCGCATAAGGTTTGAATGGTGTCTTCTCCCAGATCCTGCTCCAAATATTCGTAACGCTCCTGCGCACAGGCAGGGCAATCCGCTTTACGGGCCTTGCTGACGTCTACAGCGGCATGCTGGTTGTGCCACAGATCCCAATGTAGCATTTTACGGTTAAGCTGTTCATGAGCCCCCACAAGCAGCTTTAAGGCTTCTGTGGATTGATGGGAAGCAACGGTGTGGATAATAGGTCCAATCACGCCTGCAGTATCGCAGGTTTCGGCAGTGCCTTGAGCAGGCGATTGTCCAAACATGCAGCGCAGACAAGGTGTAGACCCTGGAATTATCGTTAGAGAAACACCACGGGAGCTTACGGCACCCCCATAAATCCATGGAATACGATGTTTGGCGCTCACATCATTAATAAGAAAGCGAACGCTGAAATTATCAGTTCCATCCAATATGAGATCGACATCGGACAGTAAGGCTTCGGCATTGATTGCATTAAGGTCACTGACGATCGGCTCCAGCGTAATTTCGGAATTGGCCTGCTGCAGGCGTTTGGCTGCAGCCATGGCTTTGGGCTCGGAGGCAGCGGCATCCGCTTCGTCGTACAGCATCTGGCGCTGCAAATTGCTCTCTTCCACAAAATCACGGTCAATTAATCGCAGAAAACCAACACCTGCTCTTGCCATATGATTAGCCAATACCGTACCTAATGCGCCCATACCTACGATAGCGACACGTGCTGCTCCAAGCCTGGCTTGACCTGTTTCACCTATGGGTGCAAATAAAAGCTGTCTGGAATAACGGTTGGAAGTGGATACGCCTTCCGCTTCGCCACGCAGATTAGTAGTATTCATGAAGTGATTCAACTCCCTAACAATTCAAAATGGATAGATGTATTCAAAGTACTTCCCGTGGATTCCAAGGGCCTTGCTGATGACCCTTCCATTCGGAGCCGTCCTCCCATATTTCCTTTTTCCAGATAGGTACGACCTGCTTCAGTCGTTCTATAGCGTAACGGTTTGCTTCATAGGCTGCATCTCGATGTGGTGCAGAGACAGCAATGACAACGCTGATTTCTCCAATATCAACCCATCCAAGACGATGGGTGATGGCACATAGAGCACCATCATAATGATTATGAATGTATTCAACGATTTCTTGCATCGTTTTGACAGCCATAGGTTCATAGGCCTCATATTCAAGCCTTGTTGTCCGTTTACCATGCGTCCATTCCCGTGTCGTTCCAATGAAAGTGAGTGCTGCCCCATGGTTCGGATGCAGCACTTGATCGGTAACCTTTTGTATGGAAATCACTTCACGCGTCAGCTCTACATAGTTGGGCTGGCCTCCGGATACAGGCGGAATAATCGCAATTTCATCATTTTCATGGATGATCTGATTATCATCCGCATAGCTTTGGTTAACAGCTACAAAAGCTTGTGACAATAAAGTGGATGCGAGAGGGAACTGTGCTTGTAAACGCTCCTTCAACCGAACGGGAGTGAGTGGAATCGATGGGTCCCATTCGAGATTGAGCAGTGAGCCTTGCATCCGCTCGGCCAAGCCGGCAAAAACCTGGATGGTTAATTTCATAATGAATCGCTCCATAGATATATATTGAAGATCAAGGTATTATATATTTCATTTTGCTTACTTCGCGATTAAGCAGTGCTTGTTGATGTTTCTCTCCAGCATACCATATTCTATAGGGATAGTGGTATAATAGGCATTATCCGTTTTATTACAGGTCCAGTTAAATGATGGAGGAATCCGATGAAAATTCGTGTGTATGATGAAGTGAGCGGTCATGCAGAATTGACTGTCCAGGAAATGGCAGCTTTGGCTCCGCGGCTGGTTTCTTTGGAAGAACGAGTTCCCGGTGTTCAAGGTCAGGCCTTTGAGCTGAAGGCGTGGTACGCTGCATGGCAAAACCAGCAGCAGCATCGTGCTGAAGGAGAGCCTGCCCGGATGACCGTAGAAGCAGTGGATGAATTTCAAGCTTCGATTCCTTGGAGAGAGCTGGGTGAGGCTGTTTTTTTGTTTGAACAGAATGGAGAGTCTCTTAGCAAAGGGTTTCCGATTCGCTTATATGTTCCAAATGGAAGCAGTGAATGCTTGAATGTGAAAAGTGTTGTGCAGATCCGGTTCCAATATACGGACGACTCGTCCCAGGAAGCAACTTACGGGTTCAAAAATCAAGTTACGCTGGAAGAGCTTAAATTCCGCAAATAAGCTATAACATACATATATAGGAGGTGGCCGTTATGGCTTCACGAACGCTGCGGCTGAGAATTCTTCACTCCAATGATATTCACAGCCATTTTGAACAAATGCCGTCTATTGCGGCTGCCTTTAAGGAGCTGCGTGGTTCTGCAGGCGAAGAGCATACGCTAACGCTGGATGTGGGCGATCATATCGATCGTGTGCGCATCGAAACAGAAGGAAGCGGGGGCTCCGCCAATCTGGCCATTATGAACGAGACGGGCTATGATGCGGTTACGATCGGCAATAATGAAGGACTAACCTTGTCGCAGGATAGCTTGAACCTGCTGTATGGCTCCGAGGCGCGTTTTACCGTACTGTGCAGCAATTTATTGGAGGCGACGAGCGGTCAAATACCCAGATGGGGTAAAGCCTACCATATTATAGAGAAAGCCGGGATTAAGGTAGGGCTGATTGGTGTGACGGCCTATTTCCCGGATTTTTATCAATTACTGGGTTGGGATATTAAAGAGCCCTTGTCCATTACGTCTGAACTGGTGCGTGAGCTGCGTCCGCAGGTTGATCTGATAGTTGTACTTTCTCATCTGGGACTGCGCAATGATCAGCGAATGGCTGATGAGACTCAGGGCATCGACCTGATCCTGGGAGGACATACCCACCATCTGCTGGAGGAGCCTCTTCGAATGGGAGAAACCTATGTGTGCGCAGCAGGCAAGTTTGGGCAATATTTTGGCGTAGTGGATATTGAAATCGATGCTCATTCCCGACAAAAGGTGAAGGTGAGCGCTTCTATTCATGAAGCTTCCAGCTACCCGGCTGATGCGCATATTGCGGAGCTGGTGGATCGATACCGGTCAAGCTCAGAGCAGGTACTCTCGAGGCAGGTGGCTTATCTGGAGCAGCCTTTAAGTGCGGAATGGTATGAAGAGGCACCTTTGGGCAATTTGCTGGCTGCGGGCATACGACGCTGGACTCATGCCGATATCGCTATCGTCAATGCGGGACAACTGCTGGGTGGACTCGAGATGGGGGCCGTTTCGATGGGACGCTTGCTGCAAATTTGTCCTTCTCCCATTAATCCATGCCGTATGCTTTTGACTGGAGAACGAATATGGAAGGCTCTGGAGGAGTCGCGAATTCCTGAGTTTATGGAAAAACCACTATATGGGTTCGGTTTTCGAGGCAAGGTGCTGGGTACTCTCAATGTGGATGGAATGCGGGTCGAATATGATGCGTCAGCGCCTGCTTATTCCAAAATCAAACGTGTGTGGATCGGTAGCGAGCAGCTCGTTATGGAAAAGGAATATGTAGTGGGGACGATTGATATGTTCACCTTCGGAATCGGTTTTCTTTCATTATCGGAGGGTACGGAGATTGAATATATATTGCCTAACTTTATTCGGGATGTCATTCGCGAGGAGCTTCAGGAGACAGGTGCGATTCAAGCAAGCCAGGTCAAGCGCTGGGCGCATGTTGATATTAATGATTCGAGTAAAAATCATTAAGCTCCTCTTCGGTACAAAAGCTGCAGCTTGAAATGACATTGGTTTGTCGAAGACGAATGTGGAGAAGATTCAGCTTACCGATCAAGATGCTATGAGCCTGCTCATCCAGAGAAAACTGAATGCCATACTCGAACAGCTCTGGCTTGAAAATGGATTTTCTTGTGATGGTACCGAGAATTTTCATCTGCTTGTCAAATAGGGAAAATCTGAATTCGAGCAGCAAATCGATATTCAGCGGGAGATCGAGCTTGGAATGGATACGCAATCCACCAGCACTGATGTCCACGACGATAATTTGGGCGTACTTCGTATCGACCATAATCTGATTGATGCCAATGATTTTTAACTGGGCGGATAGGGGGATTTGCAGCGAAAGTCGGAAGTATTCTCTATGATTAGTGACGGCCATCTTTCATCCACCTTTAATTCATATAATTGGTGCTGTAATTTGTAAGCGACCTTACCCCGGCGCAAAGCCAGAGCAAGGCCCGATGAACAAAGAAATTGTTCTGTTTCATCGTTTATTATTTCATTGTAAAGAAGTAAATTGCGAATATAGCGGCCACAGCAAAGCGATAATAGGCAAAATAAGAAAGACTTGTATTTTGCACAAGCTTGATGAACGTCATAACAGCAAGCAATGCAACGATGAAGGAAACGATAAATCCAACAATGAAATAACCGATAAGATCAGCTGTAAACAGATGGTACGATTTGATCACAACCAAACCGGAAGCAGCGACCATGAGCGGTATAGCCAATATGAAGGTAAAATCTGCAGACGCGCCGCGGCTTACACCGTTCATCATCCCTCCGGCAATGGTTGCTCCTGAACGGGAAAAGCCTGGAAATACAACGGCCAAAATTTGATATAGTCCAATGAAAAACGCCTGCTTGTAGGTGATGTCATCGAGATCCTTCGCTTGAGAGCCGTATTTGGCAGCCCGTCTTTCCCCGATAATGAGTAAAATCCCACCGATCACCAAGCTGATCATGACGGTTTTTGGAGAAAACAAGTATTTATCCACAATTTTGTTAAGCAGCAGCCCCATAATACCTGCAGGCAAAATTCCGATCAAAATATGGATAAGGTTCAGATTGCTCTTTCCTACACGTACCGGATTTTTTTTCAGACCAAACAATCTAAGGAGCCTTTTCCAATACAAAACAACGACGGCCATAATAGCTCCGAGCTGGATAACGACCTCAAATATTTTCATCATCGTGTCTTCCTCGGGAATTCCGAGCAGTGATTGCACAAGAATCATGTGTCCGGTAGAAGAAACAGGCAAAAATTCAGTCAGTCCTTCTACGATTCCCATCACGATTGAAACCCAATAATTTAAACTTAACATAAAAGCCTCCCACTAATTTTGTGCAAACCTATTCTATTTTAGCTTGTTATGGCATGTCCGACAATAGCGATTTACGGGAATACCCATACGTATGCACTCCGGTTAAGAAATATACCTGATTTCAATAGGCTAATTGTCATATAGAAAACAGCATTGTAGTTGCAAAGTTTCATAAATGATCGGACCTTCCGCCAAACTTCTGCGTATTCCGCCTTATTTTTTGAAAAAAGCCTGATTTTGGTGTCGGATTTTGCAAAAGTGTATTGCTCTTTTATACGGAATCTATTACATTAAGGCTTAGAACATATTAACTTCCTAGTAGAAAGAAGACGTGGTTTGTCCTATGCGTTTGCTGCCTATCCATATAGTTCGACCTGGGATGAAGCTCGGTAAAAAGATCTACAATGAAGAAGGACTTGTCCTTCTTGCAGAAGGAATAGAATTAACGCAGACGCTAATCAACCGGCTTGGCAAGTACGGGGTTGATTTTATTTATATCGCTGATCCAAGAACGGCTGATATTATCATTCCGCAATTGCTGAGTGAGGAGACAAGATTTAAGGCTATTACTGAAATACGGACCTCGTTTCGCAAGTTGATGGATAATTCGATAAAGAACAAGACAGCTGGCTATAACCAGTTGGGTAAAAACTTCGGTGAAGTGATGAATCTGATTATAGATGATCTCAGCAGCCATCAAGACGCCATGATTATGCTCACCAACATGAGTGTTATGGACGATTATTTGTTTCAGCATTCACTGAATGTCTGTATTTACGCAACATTGCTGGGTATGGCATACGGCTATAATCGGAATGACCTGATGACGCTGGGTCTCGGTTCGCTGCTGCATGATATCGGTAAGACACAGATTCCCTACGAAATTCTTCGCAAAAATGCTCAATTGACGGACGACGAATTTGATTGTATGAAAAGACATACCGAGTATGGCTTCAAGCTGCTTAAGGATGAGCCGAATATTCCTTTACTGTCCGCACACTGTGCGTTTCAGCATCATGAACGTCTGAACGGAAGCGGGTACCCGCGAGGTATTGAAGGTACGGAGATTCATGATTATGCCAAGTGGATCGGACTGGTGGACTCCTATGATGCGATGACTACTCACAGGGTATATCGGAGAGCCATGCTGCCGCATCAAGCGATGGAGATCATCTTTACGGGAACCGAAACCTTATACGAAAAGAAAAAAATTGAGCTCTTTCGTGATAAAATAGCGATATATCCGCTTGGGATTAATGTTACCCTTAATACAGGCGAAATGGGTACGGTCGTTGGCTTGAACAACATTTTTCCACAACGGCCTATCGTAAGAGTGCTTCAAACCCCAGGGGGAGAAGAGATATATGCACCGTTTGATGTAGATTTATCCAAAAAATTATCGATCATGATTACCGGAGTCAATGATATCGCATAGTTATCATGGACAAGAGCAGCCCAAAACCAGACTTTCTGGTTTTGGGCTGCTCTTGTTCCAGGTCAGGTTTCATTTTCATCCGTCATAAGCTACAATAGGTTGTAAAATACGTCAAGAGTCAGGTGAACTTTATCATGAACCAGAAGCTAAGTTCCATGCTGCCGGCGATGTCTCCCGAGAATGATCCTTGGGATCCGATTCGATCGTTGCAGCGGCACGGAAAACATATATTAACGAGTATCGAATTAACCGTAACGAATTTATGTAACATGAGATGTGAGCATTGTGCAGTTGGGGATGCCCTAACGATGACTGAAGGAGCGCGGATTCCTGTTGCCCAGGTGCTGAAGCGGCTGGATCAGGTCGAGCACCTCGAAACTATCTCCATTACCGGGGGGGAACCGAGCTATCACGAGCAAACGGTTCGCGACTATATCGTCCCTATTCTTAAATATGCCCGTGAGCGCGGGATTCGGTCCCAGATTAATTCGAATTTGACGCTGCCGATATCCCGATATGAGATGGTTGCGCCCTATCTGGATGTGATGCATATTTCCTTTAATTATACTTCAGCGGCAGACTTTCATAGAGTCGGCTTCGTTCATTCGGGCCGAACGGTTTCTGATAAGGCAACGGGCAAGCTGTATGAGCTCATGATAGAGAATACAATGAAGCTTAGCAGCAACGGGATGTTCATTTCGGCAGAATCGATGATCAACTATTTGACATTGGATAAGCTGAGCGACATTCATCGGCTTATTGTCGAGATGGGCTGTGAACGGCATGAAGTGCATCCCATGTATCCGAGTGCTTTTGCAGCTAGTTTGCCGAGGTTATCATTGGATCAATACAGCAAGGCGATCCATAAGCTGCTGGACGGCCGCGATCGCAGCCTGTGGATGTTATTCGGTACGCTGCCCTATTACGCTTGCAACACAAGTGAAGCCGATCAGCAACTGCTGCGCAGGCTAAGAGAAGAGCCGAATGTAACGGTTCGCAATGATCCTGATGGACGCAATCGATTGAATGTGAACTTGTTCACAGGAGATGTTTTTGTCACGGACTTTTCTGATGTGCCTTCTTTGGGTAATATACATAGAGATAAGCTGCAGGAGGTGTTTGAGCGATGGGAAGCTCATCCTCTTCATGCTTCAATGAACTGCCATTGTCCGGCTGTGAGCTGCTGCGGGCCCAATCTTCTGGTTGTCGATTCTTATTATAAGAATGTCGATTTTACCAAACGTGCAGCTATTGTATAGGAGGATGTTCACCAAATCCCCTAAGGAGTCAGGGTAGTTAATTTGTGGAAAAGGAGTTTGAAGTCTTTGTCACATACAAGCTTTGATTGGGGATCCATTGCACTTAATATTTTTCTGGTTTTGCTGCTGGTTGTGCTGAACGGATTTTTTGTAGCTGCAGAGTTTGCTTTGGTCAAAGTACGTGAAACGAGGCTCCAACAGCTATACAATGAGGGCGTGGTTAAGGCCAAATATGCACTCACAGTTACGAAAAAGCTGGATGTCTATTTATCCGCAACACAGCTCGGTATTACACTGGCTTCACTCGGTCTCGGATGGATCGGTGAACCGGCTGTTACCCATTTGATCGTGGACCCGCTGTTTGCACTGCTTCACTGGAACAGTGCCTGGTATTCCTCGGTATTGTCTGTGTTTATAGGCTTTGCTGTTATTACTTTTTTACATATCGTGCTCGGAGAACTGGCGCCTAAATCACTCGCGATTCAAAGATCGGAAGGGACTGCACTCTGGACGTCAGCCCCGCTGCTGCTGTTTCACAGAATATTTTTCCCGGCAATCTGGGTGTTGAACGGCGCTGCGAATCGTTTGCTCAGCTTGATTGGCATTAAACCGGCGACTGAACATGATGCTGCGCATACCGAAGAGGAAATTCGCATACTTATGAATCAAAGCGCTAGAAGCGGTCACATCGATAAGGACGAGTTCGCGCTGTTTGATAATATCTTTGAATTCTCGGATCGTGTAGCGAGAGAAATTATGCTGCCGCGCACAGATATGGACTGTTTATTTGCCGATGTGCCGTTTGAAGAAAATTTGAAGGTTGTATACAGAACGAAGCATACCCGTTACCCCGTAGCGAGTGAGGATAAGGACAATATTATCGGCTTTGTTCATATTACGGATCTACTGACTGCTGATCCTGACGAGGAGCGCCAGCTGCAGGATTACATTCGTCCTGTGTTGATGGTGGCCGAATCAATGGAAATCAGCCACGTGCTGAAGCTGATGCAGCGTAAGCATTCCCAGCTTGCGATAGTCGTTGATGAGTATGGCGGTACAGCGGGTATTTTGACTGCCGAGGACATTTTGGAAGAAATCGTCGGTGAAATTCATGATGAATTTGACGAGAATGAGGTCCCAAGTGTGGAAAAGAGGGGCAGCGGCTACTCCGTAGATGGACGGGTTCTGCTTGAGGATCTGGACGATTTGCTGGGTCTGGGTATCGAGGATGACGAGGTGGATTCGATTGGCGGCTGGCTGTTTACGAGGCTGGATGGTGTCGTTGCCAAAGGGAAGAAGCTGGAGTTCGAAAATTTTGTTTTTGAAATTACGGAGGTCAGAAGGCTTAGAATTATGAGAGTGATGATCTATAAGAAAGCCGAACTAGCGAAACCAGTCATTCAAGAAACTGAATGAGGGGGAAGCCCGTTTCATGTCATTAAGGATGATCCTGTTTGTAACGTTGGGTGTGCTGCTGCTGTACGGAATGTTTACGATTGGATTTCCCTTTATGCTGGCCCTGCTCGTTGCTATCCTGTTGGAGCAGCCGATTCAATGGTTGATGAAGCTTACGCGAATGAGCAGAGAATGGGCGGCCGGTGTCATCTGCAGCTTGTTTACGGCAGGAGTGCTGGGCTTCTTTTATTTACTCGGGTTCAAGATGGTATCGGAGCTGATCCAGTTCTGGCGAAATGCACCTGAATATTTAAATGAAGCCCAGCTGTTTTTTGATATGACCTCTGAGAAAACCCAAATTTTTTATACAACCTTGCCTGACGGTTTGGCTGCACAGCTGCAAGCCTGGACAGAAGCTGGAATTAATACGATCTCTGAAAATCTGAAGGAGATTATTACGGCAGTATCAGTTTATTTTCTGGACATTGCTAAGACGATTCCTAATTTATTTATATTTTCAGCCGTGTTTGTCATCGGACTTTATCTGATCTCCTTGAGCTTGCCTGCCTTGTATCAGTCGTTCGTGGGCATCTTTGAAGGTAAATCACAGCCCAAAATCATAAGTGTTCTGTATGATCTGAGAAAAGCGCTGTTCGGGTTTATTTTCGCGCAAGTGCTGATCAGTTTTCTGACATATTTTGTGACGCTGATCGGACTGCTCTTCTTACGGACAGAATACCCGCTGGCGATCGCTTTGTTGATTGTGGCGGTAGATGTATTGCCAGTGCTTGGAACGAGCGTGGTGCTTGTCCCTTGGGCTTTGTACAGTATCTTGTCCGGGAATGTATCGCTGGGTGTTGGTTTGCTGATATTACTGGTCGTGATTATGCTGTTTCGCAGGCTGGTTGAGCCCAAAATTATCGGAAACGCAGTCGGGATTAATGCATTGGCAACCTTAATCAGTATGTACATCGGCTTTAAGCTGGTAGGTGTGATTGGACTTATCCTGGGGCCTTCCCTCATCATTGTTTACATGGCGCTCCGCCGAGTGGGCGTAATGAAGCTTAGCATTAAATTATAAAATCCATGATAAGACTAACCCAAACGGCGATCCGAGGTATCGTCGTTTTTTTGTTTTTTATTAAACACTCATAATGGACAAGGAAACGGTTATATACATAGGAATAAGGAGTACACACCACTAGAACCTGGGAAGGAGGTATGATCATGCATCAGGAAAAGGCCTGGTTTCCCTATGTAGGTCCCTGTGATCCGTGTCCGCCGATACGAGTGAAAACTTTTTCAACACCACCGCAATTATATATCCAATTTCAACCGATGAATTTACCGCAGTTTAGTCCGCAGGAAGCGTTAAGGCATGGCACGTTATGGCCTGCGCTCTTTAGTCCTTATGAGTCTAAATGCTAGTGGAGTTGCGCGTAGAGCCGTTATATAAAAGCACCGCAAACTTGGGTGAAAGCCCATTTGCTGAGCAAAACTTTGAAGGAGCTGCAGGCTATGGAACATACAATGCCGGAGCAATTCTATACAATGCTTTTGGAGCTTCAAGAGGTTGACTTTGTGTTGGTGGAGCTCACATTATATTTGGATACGCATCCGCGGGATACCCAGGCCATTCAACAATATAACCAGTGTGCGCAAAAGAGAATGCATCTTGCAGGGCGTTTTGAACAGCACTTCGGCCCACTCAAAAGCTTTGGTCAAAGCTTTACACGACAGCCTTGGCAGTGGATCGATACGCCATGGCCTTGGCAGGTTTAATCGGCTTATATGACGAGAGGGGCGACTCAGCCATGTGGGTTTATGAGAAAAAGCTGCAGTATCCGGTACGGGTCAGTAAATGCGATCCCCGGATGGCCAGGCTGCTGCTGGAGCAGTATGGAGGTGCGGATGGAGAGCTTGCCGCCGCGCTGCGCTACATGAATCAACGTTATGCAATTCCGGATAAAATCATCGGTCTCCTGACAGATATTTCTACAGAAGAATTTGCTCACCTGGAAATGATTGCCACAATGGTTTACAAGCTTACGAAGGACTTGAGTATCGAACAGCTCAAGGTTGCTGGACTCGATGATTACTATGTCAGCCATGACCGGGCTTTATTTTACACGAATGCTTCAGGTGTGCCTTGGACGGCAGCCTATATTCAGGCGAAAGGAGATCCTATTGCCGATCTCTATGAGGATATTGCAGCGGAAGAAAAGGCGAGAGCTACCTACCAATGGTTAATTGATATGACGGACGATGTTGATCTGCAGGACAGTCTGAAATTTTTGCGTGAGCGGGAAGTGGTTCATTCCTTACGGTTTCGTGAGGCCGTGGAAATCTTGAAATCGGAGCAGGGGGCGAAGAAGGTTTTTTGACAAATGGATAGAGTATCGTTACAGCCTTTAGGCTGTAACGAGTTTTTAAGAGGTTGTTCAAAAAGTCAATCAGTATGTTGTTTAGAATCCATAGTGATCCGCTTTCTGATGCGTTATTGCTTTATTTGACAAGCACTCGAAATCATGATTGTATAGAACGTGGACTATTCAATCAGGAGGGATTGCGCTTGTTACAAACTTTACAAAAGCCCGAAGCGATGATTTTTGATCTGGACGGTACTTTATTTCAAACCGAAACACTTTTGTTGCCTGCCTACCATGCTACTTTCGAGCAAATGAGGACAGAAGGAATTTATAGTGGTGAAACACCGCCTGAGAGCGCAATTCTCGGCAGTCTGGGAATGCTGCTTGAACATATTTGGCAGCGCGTAATGCCAGGTGTAGAGGTACAGGTACATAGACGTGCTGACGAACTGCTGTTGGACTATCAAATGAAAGGCCTGGAAAATGGAGAGGGTGCTTTGTACGGGGACGTTGCCGACACATTGACTGCACTCCATGCCCAAGGAATCCGTTTATTTATTGCGAGCAATGGATTAGAAGGCTATGTTAAAGGGGTTATGGAATTTAAAGGATTAACTCCGATTTTCGAAGGCTTGTACAGTGCAGGCGAATTTCAGACAAGGTCCAAAGTGGATCTTGTGAAGCAACTGCTGGAAACCTATGATGTGAAATCGGCATGGATGGTTGGCGACCGTTCTTCCGACGTAGAAGCAGGCAAAGAAAACGGCTTAACTGTAATTGGCTGTGATTATGCCGGGTTCCGCAATAAAGGCGAACTGGCAGGTGCTGATGTCCGTATTGCCAAATTTTCTGACATATTGGAATTGATTGAGAAGTAAGCTTCATATCGTATAATAAAATAACCAACCGTGTGCAGACTTGCTGCTGATACGGTTGGTTGTTTGGCGTTGAGCCAGTTGTGAGTGATTAATCCTGCTCTTCGGGTATTTTGTTTTTATTTTTATTGTGATGTAGCCAGAGTGCGTACTCTAACGGCCGTGTAATTGCTTTTCGATACGTTTCACGTTCCCCGATTCGATAAAAAACTTCACGCGAAGGCTTCGGATTGACCTCTAGCAGCCAAACCTTCCCTTTGGGATCAATGGCCAAATCGATTCCGATCTCACACTGCTTCCCGAACTTGCGCTCCAAAAAGTGGGCGATGTCGATGCCCAGCTTATAAGCCTCCTGCTGGATAGAAGCTACCTTTTCCTTATTGCCAAAACGCCGCATCAGCAGCTTTTCCATCCCGATGGCCGTACCCCCTCCGTGCAGATTGGAGGTGACGGAGTGCATAGGTCCGATCCTGCCGGCACAACCAGTAACCTGCCACTCGCCCTTGCCGTCCTTTTGAATGAGCATCCTGAAATCATGAACACGGCCATCCTTGAGGGTGAGTGAAATTCCCTGCTGCACAATATATCGGCCCTGTAGGCGCCAACTGCTTAATTTGGTTGAAATTTGCGATTCGCTAATTTTCTGCTGGGGAATGATACGTCGCTGCTCATCCCTTCCCTGCATCAAAAATGTCGAATTCGATATCCGCTGCAGCCGAACGATTCCTCTTCCGCCAGTACCATTTCTGGGCTTCAAATAGATACGCTGATGCTGCTTTAACAAACGAATCATATCTTGATGATCGTTATAACGGACAGTTGCCGGCAAATGGTCAGCTATAACGGAATCCTCCGATAAGGCTTGATGCATAGACCATTTATTGGCCAATGGACTGCTTAGATAATGAAGCTTTTTATGCACGGCACGAAATCTGGAGATTTTATGAAAGTTATGAACACCGTGATAACGACAGCGATCATAGATCAGCTCGGGAAGGAGTGCCCACTTGCGCTGCCATTTGCCGGAGGCCACATCGTAGACCAGAGCTTTGATTTTTTTTTTGTTCTTATCCACATCATCGGGTGTAAATACAAGTATTTGGATGCCCAGCTTATGTCCGTAAGTGCTAAGCTTACGAAAATAGGACAGTTCTTCCAGCCTTTGCTCCGATAAGTACATAGCTAGTATGCCTAAACGGTACGGGGTCATGTTTCATCACCTGCTCACCTTGCTTTTTTGGACATGGTGGTAACTGTCTTTTTCTTGGTCTTCTTGGATAAGTGAACGCAGTAGTTAATTAAATTGTCCAACGATTGTTTGCGAATATGCGGCTCATCGAACTTCATGGGTTTGGAATTCGCTTCAAAAAACCAGATTTGACCCGTTGTATCTACTCCCAGATCGAGGGACATTTCACCAAGGGTGCTGCCGCTTGCTTTCCCAATCTGTTTGGCTATCAGTAAAGAGGCTGATCGAGCCCGCTGTAATATTCTTTTGCTCTCTGCCGTACCAAAGCCGGCACTCAGCAATTTGGCGGGATCATCAATGGAACCTCCGCGCGGTACATGGGTGGTAATACTCTGCTTACCGGCCAGTCGTGCGCCAATACCGGCAACCGTCCAGGCTCCTTTGCTATTTTTTTGCACAAGCACCCGAAGATCGAACGGGCGCTGCTTGTAGAGGGATAGTGAAATAGCCTGCTGCATAATATAGTCCTGCGTGACCATCATTTGATTAATTTGGGCCCACAGCTGCGAGACATTCGTATAGCGGGAGATATGACTTCTCGTCTTGTCTTGTACGCTTAGCTGATATTTTTGTGCTCTGGTCGTCTTTTCGATGATCCGGCTAACCTTCATAATGCCTTTGCCCGCTTTACCGCGGACCGGCTTTAAATAAAGGCTGGAGTGCTTGAGCAGCAGCTTTTCAAGATCATCGCTTGTCGTCAGCTTTTGGGTGGTAGGGATATAGGGTCCGGTTTCCCTGGATTTATTCAGCCACTCAAAGAGCGTCCATTTATTGAAGAATGAAGGGTTGAAAAAATGGATGCTTCGATGGCGCAAGCAGCTCTGGAGGATGGTCTGTACCTCGGGAAGCTGCTCGAACTTACGAAAAGGAATGCGATTATAAATAACATGAGGAAGGGGAAGAAGTTCCTTTTTCCATGACTTGGTTTTGAAATTATATGAATAGCCCATGGCCTGATTAGCTGTAAGCTTGAAGTTGGCGGTCGTCATGACATATACATGGACTCCCTTTGCCTCTCCTGCAGCGATTAAGTCGATATAATTTTCTTTATTTCCCCTAAAAATTCTCGTGTCATCGGAATGAGTGAGAATGGCCAAGGTAGGTCGTCGTGGGTTTTGGTGTAGGAGAGGTTCCACTCATGATTCCCTCCTTGAGCGAAATCGGCTTAGGTATAAGCAGTAGTCATAAACGTGCTTAAGCGCTGCTTTACCTTCTCCTTTGAGTGCGGGATGCTTGAAAATGGAACGACCTGGCTTGGAGTTGGCTTCGAACATCCAAATATGCTCGTTTTGGTCAATACCAAGATCAAAACCAAGCTCTCCGAGCGTATGTTTATCGTTACGTTCGAGCGCTTCCGCCAGTTTAATCGCCGTTTCTTTGGCATTATTCAATACTTGCTCTGCACGTGAACCAAATATTTGCCGCAGTACCTGATCGGGGGTCATTAGTTGACCTCCTGAGCGAACATGAGTGGTCACACTACCTTTCCCTGCCTTCTTGGCTCCAATGCCTGCAACGACCCACTGATTGTTAATGTTTTTGGTTAAATGGAAGCGGAAATCAATCGGACAGTTATCGATTTCAATCAACCGGATACCTTGTTGGGCCACGTAATGATTAAGTCTGGCATTACTGCGATTGAGCATGGACATCAAGGAATCAAATCGGCTGAAGCGCAGCAGCACATTTTTGCCACTGCGACGGAAGCGGGCGTAATAGCCGCGTTTGGGATTATAGGTTACCCGATAAATACCGATGCCGAGACTGCCTCCGGTCGGTTTTAAATAAATAAACTTGTGTTTGTCGAGCATTTCCTTGATTTGACCCGAAGAAGGATTGATATGGGACTCAGGTACATGCCGGAAAGCATCTGTTCCTTCGAGTAAATTATATACATCCCATTTCTCGTAAAATGCCCAGTTAAACAAAGGAATGCCTTTGCGCACAAAACGCTGCTTGAAATTGTTCATGGATGCCATCTTTTCCGCTTTTCGGCTGGGTAAGCGGTTGTACACTACATCCGGCAGCGGTACGGTTTTGCGGACCCAGCCTCCTTCTGATCGAGGGAAAATGCCTTGCACCGTTTCCTGAGACCAGTTGACATCGCTGGGTGAGAAGCCGAAATAAAAGGATTTATCGGACCCCGCACGCATAAACTCGCGAAGAAACCCGGTACGTGAACCAAAAGGTGCTGTCCCGCTGGACATTACACTTGTCAGGATGCCTATGAGCGGCCCGATGCGGATATCTTTACCGTTATTACATACCACCATACTCGTTCCGAGCTTGGGAATACGCAGCTGAGACATGATGGAATTTGGAACATGAAGGTGATTGCCCGCTTTTTTAATCAGCTTGAGACCCACTGAGGCGCTTTTGCTTCCCACATGCAGAATGACGGATCTGGTTTTTGCCAGCTTGAGGGATCTCGCCAATTCACTGGTCAAGTAGATGACTTTTTCCTGCCTTTGTGTCACATGAATCGTGCAAGTTGTCAAACTCATGATTGGGGTTTCCTCCTAAAGTTTTTGCGTAAGCAAAAACTGACTTCGAAAGCGTGTGCTATGTTTTTGCGTAAGCAAAAACTGACTTCGAAAGCATGCAATAGTTTACTGTATTAACAATGTTTCAGCGCTGCAGCCGTTGCCATACGATTAGAGATATCGCTATCCGCAGGTACGGATGATAGGAATGGTGAACGAGATTTCAATAAATAACGGGCATAGTGTACGGGATTTGTAACCGCATGAATATAGGATGCAGCTTCATTTATACGTGACAGGGCGGATCGCCCGGGCTTTGAATTGACTTCTAATATCCACAGCTGTCCTGAAGTATCGATGCCAAAATCAATTCCAAGCTCAGCCAGCTGACCGTGACTGGACTCCAGGACAACAGGAATGAGAATGGATAAGCTGTAAAGCTCTTTTAATATCCTGTCTGCCTGCTTGGAAGAAAACTGTCCGGCTAGAAAGCTGCCAACAGGCAGGGCAGTTCCACCGCCATGAAGATTGGAGGTCAGACTACCGTCCTGGCCTTTACGAACAGCCATCCCGGTCACTGACCATTTGCCAGTGCCATCCTTTTGCACCAGCGAGCGCACATCGTAAGCGTCGCCTGTGTGTGTTTGCAGCAGCAGATATTGCTGCTGCAAATAGGGCCGTCGCGCCGTGAACCGGCGCAGCCAGAGCAAGAGCGATGCCTTGTCGGCGAAGCTGCGCGCGATGCGTCCATTGTGCGCATCGCGACCGCGCACGCGAAACGCCTGCGTCGTTTCGCTGCGCTGCACGAGCAGCACGCCGCGGCCCTGCGAGCCAGCCTGCGGCTTTACAATCAGCTGGCCATGCTCCCGCAGCCAATCGGATACAGACTGCATGCTACGCATGGCGACTGTTCGTGGCAAATAACGCGCAAAGCGGCCATCGCGTTCCAGCGTACGCTGGACTTCCTGTTTGCCCTTTAGGCCGCAGCCTAGGAACAGGGCATGATGTTCCTCCTGCAGTCTTCGGACAGCAGTACGGTGCTCCAGATATTGCGAACGGTGCGTGAAAAAACAACGGTCATAGACAGCATCCGGCAGCGGATAAGTACCGGACTGCCATTTCTGGTCCCGTTCATCGTAGATAAAGCCTTCGGTTGTGCCGTTCAGCCAGTCGATGCCCTGCGGAGTAAAGACAAATACGTTCATTCCAGCCCGATGACCCGCCAGACACAAGCTTTTATAAAATCGGCGGCTTCCAAAAGGAGGCTCATCGACAGCTCGAACCGCCTCGTGGCCCGAATTCATCCTTCGACCCACACGGGTCGTCATAATGCCAAGGCTGTGCCGAATCCGGTTCGTTTCTGTCTCCATGCCTCTCACCCCAGCTTTCTCAAAACTTTGCCGCATAACGCGAGTACTGCACGACCTTCTTCACGGATGGTCGTATAGCTCGTGATGTGGAGAGAGCGGTATTATCTTCTTTTGATGGCTTGGAATTAACTTCCAGCAGCCATACTTTTCCTTGTGTGTCCAGAGCCAAATCAATGCCTAACTCGGCAAAATGTCCTGTGATCTGGCTTTCGATACCTTTGGCAATAGCCAAAGCCGCACGTCGCAACTTCAGCGCTCCACCAGAGGCTGAGGTTGAATTAGAACGGGCCAGCGCTTCCCTGACGGTCGACAGGCTGCCTCCCCGAGCCAGGTTGGAAACAAAGTGATGGCCTCCTGCTGTTCTTGCTACAATTGAAGTGATACTCCATTGACCGACATCGTTGAGCTGTACCAAAGCGCGGAAGTCCACCGGCCGACCGCCTACCGAGATCAGTGAAAGGCCCTGCTGAATTTGATAGCGCTGACGCTTGATCTTTTTAATGAAGGCATTTGCCAATTGGCCTGAATTGCCGAAGGTTAGTTTACTTGCACCGCTCCGGTTAGCAAATTGACATATGAAGCCACCATCAATTTTTCGCTTGATACGAATAATACCTTTTCCCAGACTTCCAGTAATTGGCTTCAAAAAGACCGTGTTATATTTGGTGCACATCATTTTCAACTGCTGGACGTTGTGCAGCAGGTGCGATTCCGGCAAATAAACCTGTAGGCTGCTTTCCTTGCGAAGAGCGTCAAATACCTCGGTCTTGTTTAAATACTTCTCATTGAAGAGTACAGCCTGATTTTGCGTTTTTGCATGGCGTATAAATTGCTGAACATTTGCGCGATTTTCCAGTTTACGTGAGGTTAGGCGATTATAAATGATATGGGGCAGCGGAAAAGCACGTTTAATCCATTTGCCGGCATAATGCCAGCCTCTAACCGTCTCGCCATGACCGTTAACCTCATCGGGGGTAACGAAGTAAACAGCGGCTCCGTATAGACGGCACGCATCATCCATCTCCCTGCAAAATGAGGTGACAGCACCGAAGGGTCTCTCCGGGGAACCCGCATGCACACGGCTGACCATCACGCCGATCAATGGGCCGATGTGGAGCGAACGCGTGGACGATTTATAATGAAGGCATAGCGGTATGCCATGGACAAGCCCCCACTTAGCGGCTATGGAGTCAGGGATCCGAAGGACACCGGCTTGCGATAAGGGAGTGACCTTCACCTCATGCTTGGCTGATCCAAAACGCAGCTGCAATGATGATTGAGCAGTTAACTTCCATCTTTTCACCAAAGAATCGCTAAGCATGATCGTAGGATCGTCTGTTTGCAGACCGGCAGGTTGGATTTGAATCTTGACCTTCGTTCTTTTCACTCTTGCAACTCCTTCCTGGCGCCGACTTGTATGACTTATCAAGTGATCTACTGCATCATATGAGGGCCTTTTACCCTTGGTGAAAAGAAAATGTCCGACATGCTATAAAACGCAATATGCAAGAGCCTTGAATTTTAAAACTGAAATAATTTTTTTGTTAAATTTGAGACAAAATACCTATGGTCGGAAGGGAATAGGTGAATTTTGTCTAATTTACTTAGGAAAGATGGAGGAGGTGGACTCTATGCAAATATACACGAACGAGTATTTCACTTTATCGTCTGTAGACAACCGGGTTTATATATCGGTGTTTGCCCCTGACTATCCTTTCACGGAATTTGAGCAAGTGCTTCAAGCCGTGCCGCGGGTGCAAATTACTCAATTTGGCAGCCTGCGCAAAGCTATTCAGCAGAATCTCCCGGAACGAACCGAAGTAGGGCGATTGAAGCCTGAGTACGAGCTTGTGATTAGCCCTGATTATATGAAGGCCACCATACGGTTTTATCTCAGTGAGGACGAATACGAGTCGAAACGGCAGGAGCTGACTGGGGCTGTTCTCAAAGCGCTGCAGCAGCAGGGAGTCGCCGAAGGTATTTTGTATGATGCGTTGAATGGACCGTTTACGAAGCAGGAAGTGTTGATCGCACAAGGGATTCAGCCTGTTGAGGGTGTAGACGCCGTGATCCAGTATTATGAGTTATCTGAACGAAAGCCTACCATCCATCAGGACGGTACCGTAGATTATTATGAATTGAATTTTATTGATGAAGTGGAAGAAGGCGATTGGTTGGGTGAGAAGATACCTGCCACGGTCGGAATGCCAGGACGCAACCTCAAGGGAGGCATCCTGCCAGCAAGAAAAGGACGCGACAAACCACTGTTTTACGATAAAGAAACGGTACAAGAGGCTCAGGAGGACGGCAAGATCGTGCTTCGCTCCAAAATAAATGGTGCAGTTGCAAAAGCAGGACGTACGATTGAAGTTCAACGTGTACTGACCATCCGGGGGGACGTAGGACCTAAGACGGGTAATATTGATTATGACGGAAGTGTGCAAATTACAGGAACGATCATGGATGGATTTTCGGTGACCGCTACTCAGGATATTTCGGTTTTGAGCCAGATGGGTATCGGAGCTGCGGAAAGCATCACGTCGGAAAACGGAGATATCTTCATTAAAGGTGGAATCTTCGGCAAGGACCGAACGGTGATTACGGCAGCAAATCATGTATTCGTCAAGCTTGCCAACGACTGTACGATACGTGCGGGTGAAAAAATTCATATCGGCTTGTATTCGATGGGCAGCAAGCTGTATGCCAAATATGTATATCTGGACAAATCAAGGGGGAAAATTATTGGCGGCCTCGTTCAAGCGAAGGTCCAGGTGGTCTCAGCATTTATAGGCAATGAAATGGAACGGCCGACGGTTGTTCAGATCGAAGGTTTTAACCGGGCTCAGGTAAAGCAGGATCTGGATGAGTTGTTGAAGGAGTACCAAACCTTGCTTGCAGAAATTGAGAAAATTAGAAAAGAAGTCGATTTATTCGGGGATAGTGGGGACAATGGTGATAATCTGAAGGGCACACAAAAAAAGGATTTTATTTACTATTGGTCCAAACAGGAGTCCTCGGTTGACAAGATCCACCAATTGGAGGAGGCACGAAAAAAGCTGATGGCCTATTTAAGCGCAAAAGGTGATGGCGAAATTTCAATTGTTCAAAAAGCCTTTCCACGTACCGTCCTGCAAATCAAAGAAATGGAAAAGCATATCGAGCGAATCACGACGGGCAGTTTTTATGTGAGTGAAAACAAGCTGTTTTATGAATAAAATCAAAGGGGATGCTAGGGTGACATCTTCAAATCTACATATAGACATGGGAGACGCTAACCATACCTTTTACCGCTTTGAAGGCTTGCTATTAGCCATCGAATTCTTTACTCAACGATTTCATTTGAACCAGCTTAGCGAATTTTCATTTGAATTTGTTAACGAAATTTTGACATTGAACGCGTCTGCCCTATTTATCAAGGATGGGGAGCGTTTCGTTATGAGGCAAAAAAGGCTTTACGCGGACAAGGAATACTTTATTCCTTATACGGGTAAGCTGCGAAGATTGGTTACCTTTCACGGACGTACCGTGCGTAATGACTTTACTGCGTTCTTTGAGCAGCGGGAAGTCGATCATTTCCAGATGAATTGGGCTATGCCTTTGATGATTGATGATGAGCTGCACGGATTTATCGTATCCAACGGCAAAATCATGGGCCAGTTTACCGATGAGGATATTGTGATGTCAGATACGTTAATGCGGCTGATTAACAATTCAATGGAAAATAGCCAGCATTTTGCCGATTTGCAGCAATCCAATCATAAGCTCGATCAGAAGATCTTTAATCTGTTTGCCATTCACCACAGTACCAAAGCACTGCTCTCCGAAGTAACGCTGCATCGACTCCACGAGATTGCTACAGATGTGTTCAGCGAGGTGTCCTCCAGTCAAATTACCTCCTTTGGCGTGGTCGATCCGATCACAGGCAGATTGCGAATTACCGGATATCGGAATGTATCCTCCTACGAAACCTACCAAGGTGATTTTGAGCTTCACACGCAAGCCTACAATGGACCAATCGTCCTGCATATGGAGCGTGACCAGGAACGAATTCAAGCACTATTCGTGAGCAGTGAGCAGCTGCGTGATCTGGAGGCCGAGTACATCATACTGATTGTGAAGGATCACATTATTGGTATGGTAACGCTCAGCCGACCGGTCAATGATCGTGTCTACGATGAGTCTACCTTTGAATTGATAGAGTCTTTGGCGACCTCTACGTTTATTGCGATCTCCAATGCCATGCTGTTTCAAGAGGTCCATAGACAGCGGGAAAGTGCGGAAAACAAGCTGAAGCTGCTAACGACGCTGAACAAATTGGTTCGAAATCTTAACGAATGCACAACAAGCGAGGAGCTATGCTATTTTACGCTCAAAACGCTGCAGGTATCCTTTGGTGTGCGCAAAGCTCTGATTTGCCTTCGTTCTGGTGATCATTATGTGGTGGCGGATACGATCGGTTGGGAAGCTGATCCCAAAGGCCGCACCGTATTGCCGCTGCCACTACCAGAATGGCTAGAGGCATGTATCGATGGGGAGACCTTGTTCGACTATATGGCTGATGGGGCTGCGCGCTTTTTTTCAAAGGAAGTGCTACAATGGATGGGAGCTGGGAATTGTGCGGTGCTTGCACCTCTTACAGTCGGCAATCGAATTGTGCTGGCGGAGGACCCGTGTCCCAAAGGTTTTTTAATTGTGCTGGAAGCAGCTTCATCCCTTACTGAAGAAGAGGTTTTGTTGATCGATACGGTTGCCAAGAGCATAGCTCCTGTGCTGCACCAAATGATCATCACCCAGTCGGTTCGAGAGCAATACAAGCTGGATCAGCGTCAAGCCTTTGTTCAGTCCTTACAGCAGCATATTCAAAGCTGGGAGCAGTACCGGATGGAATTTATTCTCCACTATCAGCCGTACAGAATGCCTCCATTTGCGGGCTTACTGCAAGCTGATCAAGGTGCAGATGGATTGGATCGACGTGATCAGGATGATGTCCGACAGACTATATTCAGCTTCGACGGATATCGATTCAGGATAAGTTATGAGCCTATTGAGCTTGCAGGCTGGCTGCCAATCCCGGATCCCTATAATTTGCAGGCTGTGCTTTCCTATGATTACGCATTGAACAATGAAGGATAATCGACGAATTGTACCTAACCCAAGCATAAAGGAGAAACTTAACGATGAATGTGTACGACAAAGCCCATGAATTGGCGCGTGCGCTGCGCGAGAGCAACGAGCTTAAAGAACTTCAGTTGTTGAATAATCAGATTCAGTCAGATACAGATAGCAAACGGATGCTAGATGGTTTTCGTCAAAAGCAGGCCGAACTGCAGCAGAAGATGATGTCCGGTGAAATGCCTGCTCCAGAGGAAATGCAGCAGATGGAGAAGCTTTATGAGGTTATTAATATGAACCCTGCGCTGCGTGGCATATTCGATGCTGAGCGTCGTCTTAGTGTCGTTATGGAAGATATCCATCGAATCATTTCCGAGCCTTTACAGGAAGCAATGAGGTCTTAAAACAGCTTTAGGTGATCTTGCTTGCCAGACATACATACATACATACATATGAATAGCCCGTGTAAAACAAAGATTAGGCAGCTTACAATGCCTGGTCTTTTTTGTTATGTAAAAGTGCTGGTTTACAGGGAAATTGCTGATTTAATTATAATGTAAATTATAGTTAAATATGGAAATTAAATGATAAACAAGCTTGATTTCATCTTAATTTAATATTCAGAGTTTACAATAGCTTTACAAATAAGTAATTCGTACAAAAGAAATAGAATAACACGGGTTAGGAGTGTAGAGATCATGCGTCGTTTTAAAGATAAGAAGCATGTTAAGTCCTCACCGAATTGGCAGTGGAGTTCTTTCTGGACGTTCATTACATGTATAATTATGCCCTTAGTATTAGTATTCGGTGTGGAATATATTCAACGCGGAAGCTTGAATGAAACGTGGATATGGTTCGTTCAGAACCCGAAATTGGTAGCGATGAATGCCTTATTGGACTTGTTTGTCTTGTTGTTGATTTATGTGTTGGCTGGTAATTTATTATTTTCTGTCGCTCTGGCCTTATTGCTGCTCTGTACAATGTCGTTTGTTAGCTACTTTAAAGTAAAGTTGATTGGCGAGCCGTTTTTTCCGTGGGATATTTTCCTCAATAAAGAAAGTATGAACATTTTACCACTGGTAACCAATAAATCAGCTTTGCTGCGTATTGGAACCATGCTGGGCGTAGTCTTGATGCTCATCATACTGTCGTTTAAGCTGCCCAAGATGCGTTTGCGAATTGGAGGAACGCGAATTGTCGTTGGTGTGTTGGCCGCTGCCGCGTTGTATTCGTTTGGTGTGAATGCGCCCTTAGCCAGTCAACTCATGGATAAGATGGGTGCAAATGAGATCGTATGGAACCAGTCCGAGAACTATGGAAATAATGGTATGTCTCTGGCCTTTACCATGAATGTAAAAAACGCAATTGTTCCCAAACCGTCTGGCTATGACGATCCCTCTATGGCGAATTTGGCACAATCGTTATTGAAGAATCAGGCTGGAGTGCAGACCGCGTCAGCAAAAATAAGTGCTGATCAAGCGGTGCAACCCAATGTTATATTTATTATGAACGAAGCGTTCTGGGATCCTACGCTGCTGCCAGGTGTCGAATTCAGTAAAGACCCACTGCCTACGGTTCACCGATTGCAGCAGGAGTCCACTTCGGGTTATTTGCTCTCGCCACAATTCGGGGGAGGAACAAGCAACGTGGAGTACGAGGTATTAACTGGGCAATCGATGAGCTTCCTCCCGGCAGGTTCCATTCCTTACCAGCAATATATTTCCAAACCTATTCCGAGTCTTGCAGGATATTTTGAAGAGCAAGGCTATAAAAGTATGGCTATTCACTCCTACGAAGGCTGGTTCTGGAACCGCGAGAACGTTTATAAACAAATGGGCTTTGAAAGCTTCATGAGCAAAGATCAATTCCAGAATCCGCAATACAAAGGCGATTTTATCTCCGACGATGAGGTTGCCAACAGTATCATTCAGCAGGTGGATAATACGAAACAACCGAATTTCATCTATGCGGTGACTATGCAGAATCATGGTCCTTACGATGATAACCGTTATGGTACTAATGAGATTCAAGCAAATGGCACGATGACGCCGGATGCGAAGAATACACTGGAAACGTACACGCAGGGCGTATATGATGCGGACGCCAGCCTACAGAAGCTGATCGAGCACTTTACTGAAACAGGTCAACCTACAGTGATCGTATTTTATGGTGATCATCTACCGATGCTGGGCTATGATTATGATGTATATGCACAGACCGGTTTTATTCAAAGCAGCAAGTCAGAGCAATGGTCACTTGATGATCTTAGACGGATGCATAGTGTGCCATTTGTAACCTGGTCTAACGTTGATTTGCCGAAGGAACAAATACCGGTGCTGAGTAATTCGTTTCTTGGTGCTTATATGTTGAATCAAATGGGTATGGAGCTTCCGGCGACACTTGCCTATAACGAGGAGTTATCCCGCAAGATGCCTGCGATGCTGCGGAATCTGGTCGTGGACGCTGATCAGAATATGTACCGAGCCGTACCCGATAACCTCAAAGACGATGTGAACAAATATCAGCTTATGCAGTACGATACATTGTTCGGGAAGCAGTATCTGGCCAAAAGTATGGATTCGCCATATCTGCAGCCAAGTGTAATGCCAAATTATAATCAGGAGTTTGCGGAGCAGGCATCCACGGATGTGGACGATAGTTTGAGTGCGAGCGGAGACGAAAATCCATAGATGACGATAACAGCGAAATCCTGGTTAAAGGTAAGATAAAAGCATACAAAAAACGTGAGTTGATTTCCGCTCACGTTTTTTAATGTCTATTAGATTGCTAAATCCTATGTGTTTAATAAGAATTAAATAATCTATATTATCACAGGAATTCTAATAAATCAAGAAAGTTATTGATTTATTATGCTAAATATAGTATCTTACAGAAGTGCCTAATAATTGGTAACTTAAACCATAGTCGAAAGGAGGCAGCTAACATGGAAAAGATGTGTATGGAAATGATGATGGGTATGTGCATGGAAGACATGATGTGTAAAATGAAATCCATGAAAATGATGATGGACAAGATGTCCGAGATGAACATGATGCAGGATATGGATACAAGTATGATGATGTCCAAAATGCAAGAGTGTGACGAGATGATGACCATGATGATGAATATGATGCGTGAAATGAAACAAACTTCGATGTAAATCATCAACAACATATTCATTGGCTGATGAATATGTGATGTTGAGAGCAGAGCAGATAGCTGCATGCTATTGATTTCCGCCGGCTTTGCAGTTCACTGCTAGCCCTTCGTTCCATCCCACTGGCAGAGCGGTCGTCTGCATGCCAATATATATGACTCGCTATTTAATTCGATTAACTTCTTCTGATTTTTCTTGAAATATCAATCCGCTGCGATTTTAACTCCCACACTTGCTTTCTCAAATCCTCTACCTGCTTGATATCCTGACTTTTTCGTAACTCCTCATAGATTTGCAGCATATTACGGTTAACGGCATCAAACATTTTCCAAAGATCCTGCTTGAGCTTTTCCTGCATTTCTTGTACCTGGTTTTGGATAATTATATCTTTCTGACTTAATGCTTCTATGATTTGCTGCTGCCATTCTGTATCACCTATATGTTTGGCGTAGTTGTAGAGATCCAGATAATCATCTACCCACGCTTGGGTTAATTTCGTTAGTATTGGGGTCGTCATAAGGATCAACACTCCATTCCGAATCTTTAATGATCTTATACCTAGTATTATACTGGGAATTATAAGAATTGCAAGTGTTGTTTTTCAGTTTTCAACAGTATCGAACTCGGCAAAGTTATTTCTATTATGGATAAACCCGTGAACGAAGATAAAATCATGAACAAAGTGTGGGAAATCCAATATCGCTTACATATAGGAAATGATGAACAGTATGTGAGGAAGCTTCTCGGTTCGTCTGCGCTTGAGAGAACAAATGACAATCATCAACAAGCCGTTTGGCGGTATGATATTGAACCTATATCCGGTTATCAGTATGAAGGGCTGACGATTGATAGTAAAGGGCTGGAACAGGGTGAAGTAGGTGCCCAACTTATAGTTTATTGGACAGAGGATGGGAAGGTGGATGCCATCGAGCTATGGTACAAACATACCAAGTCAGGCAAAATAGTTACGCATTATGTATATCCTGATGGCACAATTGGCGGAGCCACCTATGAATGAGAACGTAGACGAGTTATGAATGAGCAGAGGAAGTTAAATGAGAGCTGCTGGATAGGCCACAATACATAAATACGCCACGTTTTGCTCAACAAGAGCAAGCGTGGCGTATTTATGTATTGTGCTTGGTCTAGCTCAAGCTCTCCGCGGTGGAAGCAGCAGCCGTAGCTTGAACCGGCCTCATTCTCATCATAATCACAATTAGCAGCACCATCAAAGCTGAAAGCCCAACGAGAAAATAAAGCGTGAAGGTGATGGACGTCTGCTCCATAAACCTGCCAGTCAGCCAGGACATGCAGGCCCCGCCAAGGCCACTGGCAGCAATCAGCTTGCTTGTGGTTTGTTCCGTACGTCCGGGAAACAGACTATTGGAGTAGATAAGCGCAATTGCGAACAAACCGGACATTAAGAGTCCCATTAATGTAATCACTGCGAACGCGGCCCAGGCTGTTGTGACAAACAGGAAGCAGATCAGTACGATAAAGGTACCGAGGGTGCTCCATAGCAAATATCGCGGATAACCGAACTTCTCAGCTAACAGACCACATACGAGTCTACCGACAATCATCGCTCCCCAATAAAAGCTGACACTAAGTGCTGCGAACGCGGCGTCCAGCTTCATCGTTTCCAGTAAAATGGAAGGCAGGAAATTAACAAGACTCATCTCCAGACCGACATACACGAAGAACAAGAGGATGCAAGTGCTGACCATAGCCAGAGGTACAAATCCACGATTAACGGTAGATACTACGGTATGCTTTTCAATATTCTTTTTGTTAACCAACAGATGTCCATGTGTGGAGGTGAAGCGTGACCAGGCCCATGCCAGGAGCAGCGCGAACAAGCAGGTAGCGTAGAAGCTTATTTTCCAATAGCCCGAAGCAATCAGAATACTGATTATAATCGGCATGGATAACGCTCCAACCCCGTAAAACACCTCCAACCGACTTAAAGCTACGGCTGTTCGATCTTTTACCGCGTCAATGATCATCGCACCTATGGTGGATTCAATAATTCCTGAGCCGAATCCGACCAAAGGTATAAAGCACAACACAATCGTCCATGGTGGAAGTATCGCAATAACGATAAACCCGGCAAATATGAACCATAACGTAAAAGACAGCATACGGGACCGTCCGAACTTTTTGGACAATAGTGGCTGGGTAAGCACACCTAACAGAAATCCACAAAACTGTGCAAATATAAGATTGCCACCATCGGCATAATTGCGTCCGTAGTGGGAAAGGAGTTCAGGTAAAAGTGCAGCAATCACGACCGAAGTAATTCCGATGAGTAAATAGAAGCAGCAGCAAATCCAGATTAATCGCTTCATGTAAGATTCGCTTTCGTGTCCGTATTGTTTGTGTTCAACTGAAGAGCCCAAGTGACAGCATCCGCTACACTATCCACAACGTAAGCTGCACGAGCCTGAACCTCAGGGTGACTCGAGCTGATTGCGAAGCTGTGAGGGATAACACCGAACATCGAGATATCGTTAAAAGAATCGCCGATACAAATGGTTTCATCTGCACGTATGCCGGAATGCGCCAGCAGCGTCTGTAAGCCTACACCTTTGGAAACATGGCGGGGCATAACGTCCATACAGTTCACATCGGAAATATAGGCATCGATCTTGTCGCCATGAACGGATAAAACCTGCTGCTGAAGCATAATTAGCTGCTCCATCTCACCAATAAATGATATTTTGCAGCATAACAGCTCGCTGCCAAGAGCCTCAATAGCATGTGGTATGACACGAAGCGGGGCCAATAGATTCGTTTCTATGGCAGCGTAGCCGTCATTCATCTCCGTAACGAAATAATAATCAGGAGTGCACATAACCGGATATAGAGTTGTACCGTCAGCAGCCAATGCGAGTTGTCGGATGAGTGAAGTTTCAAAGGTGTCCTGCTGTATAAGCTGCTGATCTATGGTGTGTACGAAGGCCCCATTTTGCGAGACCGAATGTGCAGATATTCCGAGTTCCTGGATAACATGAACAATTTCCGGGTGCATACGTCCCGATGCAAAACTGACCGTAATCCCGTTCGCAATGGCATCGTGAATAGCGGCACGATCCTCCGGTCTGATATGGTGGCCTGTTTTCAAAAGAGTTCCATCTAAATCACTGACTATTAATTTGATCATCAATCTGTATCTCCTTTGGCAATCATGATGTCGATCTGGTGCTTAAGCAAGGTTTCCTTCATGGCATCGTCTGGTTCACGATCGGTGATGAGAATGTCGATGCGATCGAGTCCGGAGATTCGGTGAAAATGCTTTTTACCGAACTTGGTATGGTCGGCAAGCAATATGACCTGATCGCTGCGGCGCATCATTTCCTTGGTAATATAGCCTTCTTCTTCATAAGGGTCCGTAATGCCATCCTCGGTAATCGCGCACGTTCCGAGCAGCAGCTTGTGTACGTGATAATCCCTGAGATTGCTAAGCGCCCTGGCTCCATATATGAAGCGATGCTCCGGATGAAGCATCCCTCCAAGCAAATGGACAGCAATGTTTTCCTTTTGATTGAGAATACTGGCAATATCTATAGAATTCGTGACGACAACATGGTCCTTCGTACGGATTTGTTCAGCAGCGCTTTGTACGGTTGTAGAGGCGTCGAGCAGTAAATAATCACCATCATGCAGCAGAGAGGCGGCAAGCTGGCCTATAGCTCTTTTGGAATCTGTAGTCGCTTGATCGTGAAGCCGTTCATTGTAGTTGGCGATGGTGCGGGACAATGTAGGCAGAATAGCGCCGCCGCGTGTACGGAGAATATGCCCCTGCTCCTCAAGCTTAATAATGTCTCTGCGAGCGGTATCGCGTGAAATATCGAACAGTTCGCATATATTTTCAATACTGACCCGGTGATGGACTTGCAAAAATTCCATGATCCCGATCAACCGCTCTTCCTGATACATGTTGATCCTCCTTTTTCCGTGGGATGTGGTTAACGGTAATAATGATGTTCTATGTTGATTATAAGTAAATATGCATTTTAAATCAATTAATTTTAAGTAAACATAAGTTTTTTTGTGCAAATATAAGTTTTTACAAAAAAGTTACATCTGATCATCGCTTCCATGTGGTATGATTAAGGATGATTACTGTATACAAACATCAGCAATAGGTCCGTTTATACAACGGGTCGGAGGGAAGGCAAATATTTTGACAGTAAAAAAACCAAAGCTTATAGAACTGGATATCGTAAGAGCCTTTGCTATATTGGCTGTTCTCGTTATTCATGGGACATCGGAAGCAA
>NZ_JAOQIO010000111.1:0-76989 GCF_025567575.1 Paenibacillus baimaensis
ATTGTGCGTATCAAGCGGATGAAAGGCTGGCAGATGGAGCAAATGTTATCTGGCCGTCGCAAGCTGATGCAATTTAAGAAGTAATGCTAAAGAGCCATACTCCGATCGTGCGGAGAATGGCTCTTTTGTCTGCAGGTGGGACGAGCAGTTCAGCAAATTTAAAGGAGTGCGATGGTCAGCAGATTAAACAATACCAATGGCAATATCACATTGTTATATGCATATTGCTGCTGAGCAGCTGCCAGCGGATTAAAGAAACCGCGTACGTGGCCGGGTAGGGGGTTCAAATACAGATGTACATCGTCGATGTGAATGATATAGCCATCAAAGGTTGTACCATGAGTGGTTTGTACACGTACCGGTCGATGCATGTGCTCCTTGCATATACCATGAATATGCTGCTTCATGTGGTGAAGCTTTTCGACCATAGCGGGGTCCATTTGGTAAACAGCTTCGCCAGATGGATTGGAATTGACAACAGGTTGGTTATACATCGATAAGGCACCTCCAAAATAAGTATGCGTTATCCTATGCATGAGCCCAGATATTGGTTCGTGAAGGGCTTTTTTTTATGCTGAAGAGCGTTTATAATGAGTCATACAGATTAATACAGAGATTTAGAGATTGGTGGTACAGTTATGGACTATACAGCGCAGGAAACGGCTACCAAGCACGAGCAAATATTAAAGTATATTGAGAACCTGAAGATCGGTTCAAAAATTTCGGTTCGCAAAATTGCCGAGAAACTTGCAGTCAGTGAAGGTACGGCCTATAGAGCTATCAAAGAAGCAGATAATTTGGGGCTCGTCAGCACCAAGGAGCGGGTTGGCACGGTTCGCGTGGAAAAAAAGCTGCGTGATAATATCGACAAGCTGACTTTTGCCGAGGTTGTTAATATTGTAGACGGTGAGGTACTGGGCGGACTCGGTGGTTTGCAAAAAACGTTGTATAAGTTCGTGATCGGGGCGATGCAGCAGGATGCGATGATGCGCTATATTGATCCGGGCAGTCTGCTCATCGTAGGTAACCGTAGTAAAGCTCACATATGTGCATTGGAGCAAGGGGCCGGTGTGCTGATTACAGGGGGGTTCGGTACGGGTGAAGAGGTAAAAAGGCTCGCCAACCAGCTGGAGCTTCCAATTATTTCAAGCAGCTATGACACGTTCACGGTAGCTTCCATGATCAATCGGGCCATTTATGATCGGCTTATCAAGAAGAAGATTTTGCTGATTGAGGACATCGTGCCTCCTTCCATGGAAGTCGTTGTATTGAAGAGCCACCATACGCTCAAGGATTGGCAGCGACTTAATGAACAGGCCGGACATAGCCGGTTTCCGGTAGTGGATGAATGGAATCGGGTCATAGGGATGATTACATCGAAGGATTTGATTGGTGCAGAGCCGGAGCAAACGATGGATAAGCTGATGACGCGCAATCCGTTGACCGCCGCGCCAAATACTTCCGTAGCAACCGCCGCGCATATGATGGTTTGGGAAGGGATAGACCTGCTCCCGATCATTGATACGAATCGTAAGATTATGGCTGTCATTAGCCGTAAAGACGTATTAAAAGCGATGCAGCACATTCAACGGCAGCCGCAGAATGGGGAAACCTTCGAGGATTTGATCTGGTCTGGCTTTGCAGAGGAACGCAACAAAGAAGGATACCCCATATTCCGTGGGGCCATTACCCCCCAGATGACGAACCAGCTTGGCACCGTATCTGAAGGTGTACTGACCATACTGATGAAGCAGGCTGCGTACCATATTGTGCAGGATATCAAAAAAGGCGATCTCGTTATGGACAACATGTCCTCTTATTTCGTTAAGCCTGTGCAAATTGACAGTGAGATCGAGATTCTTCCAAGAATCATTGAGGTGAGTCGTAAATTCGGTAAAATTGATGTCGCCATCTACCATGCGAATACGCAAACACTGGTCGCCAAAGCGATGCTCACTGCACAGTTTATTGATCAGGTCTAGAAGTCCGGTGAAGAACGAGCGCAGCGGCCAAATGATCCTGGAGAAGCGTAAGCGTTCGCCTTTGAAATCGTGAATAAACCGCTTAATCTCATCCAATTTCACGATTTCAACAGCGATCGGAAGGATATTTGGCCGCGCAGCGAGACTTATTCACCGGACTTCTAGAAAGCCTTATTATTGACGGGTAAAGTGGGCATGATTGCGCAGTCCTGAGAACAGGTTAAAAACACCTAGCAGGAAGCAGATGGTACCGAATACGCGGCGGATATTGGAATCCGTGAAAAAAAACAGCTGGCTGACGGCAATCAGGACGAGCATAATCCCCATCATGATGTTCATTCGTGAGCTATAGATGCCTCGCAGCTTGGGATCGATATGCTTACGGGAGCGGAAGCTGTAGTAGACAGAACAAGCCAAAGTAACGAGAATAAGCGCGAACAAAATGGTCTGAACGGTTTGCATGAATGACGCACATCCTTTATTCTAATCGTTGGTGCTAGAGAGTGAATCTCGCGTTAGTCCGGAAGTCTCTTGGCAATATTACTAATGTAACGATTTTTGTGGGTAAAAGCAACGATATGCTTGTGCTCATCGGTTACCCTGGAGCTTTGTGGTTGGCTGAGAGTATCATGTTCATTTCGTCATCTTTGAATTAAGTTAATTATGGAGGCTCAAGTGAATATACTTCTTATCTATTTGATAGTGATGAATATATGGGGCTTTATCAGAATGGGTCAGGACAAGCGGTACGCCAAAAAATCCCGTCAGCGGGTTCCTGAGAAGCAGCTATTCCTCATTGCCTTACTCGGTGGAGCGGTTGGGGGCTGGATAGGAATGCGGGTATGGCATCATAAAACCAAACACAGGTCATTCACGATAGGCATCCCACTGTTGATTATTTTTAACGCGGCAGTTGTTTATCTGATGATCAGGTTTTTAAAATAGAATTCGATTTTATGGAGGCACAATAATAGTGGAGCGTTACCCTTTTAACTATGATCCAAGACAATCCTTTACCCAGCAGGCTGGCGATTGGATAGCTGATGTATTTTATGATATCCTGCCGGAATCCGGCTTCGAGGTTCGTGATGAACAGATTTATATGGCTTTTCAGCTGGAAAGAGCGTTTGCTGAAAAACAGACCATATTTGCTGAGGCCGGGGTGGGAACAGGAAAGACTTTAGTGTATCTGCTGTACACGATTTGTTATGCGCGTTATATGCGCAAGCCGGCCATCATTGCCTGTGCCGATGAGTCATTGATCGAGCAGCTCGTTAAGCCGGAGGGGGATATTGCGAAGCTGGCTCAGCACCTGGGTCTGGCGATCGATGCCCGACTGGGCAAATCACCGGATAAATATGTATGTCTGGTGAAGCTGGAGGAGGCACGTATGAGGGCGGCGGATGCCGATCTGTTTCAGGATCTGTATGAGAGCCTGCCTGAATTTGTCCACAGCTACAAGCCGATGCAGTCGTTTCATGCCTATGGAGATCGTAAGCATTATCCGCATATGAATGATGAGCAATGGGAACAAATCAACTGGGATACGTTCCAGGATTGTTTTACCTGTGAGAAGCGGCATCGCTGCGGCCAGACGCTGTCAAGGGATCATTACCGCAAGTCGGGGGATCTGATTATTTGCTCGCATGATTTTTATATGGAGCATATATGGACATACGAAGGACGCAAACGGGAAGGCCAACTGCCGCTGCTGCCAGATCATTGTGCGGTTGTTTTTGATGAAGGGCATTTATTGGAATCTGCCGGACAGAAGGCTTTGACCTTTAAATTAAAACATGTCGTATTTGAAGCGTTGATCGTTCGCCTATTGGAGGGTGAAGTGCGCGAGACGCTGGCTGTACTCATAGATGAAGCGATTGTCCAAAGTGAAACGCTGTTTGATGTGCTGGGACGTCAGAGCAAGGCGATACCGGGTACGGATCGGAAGCAGGTTATATTGAATGACAAGCTGATTCGAGAGGTGCAGCGCTTCCGTAGTGTCCTTACGGCTATAGAGGAAGAGCTGGTGTTTGAGAGCGAGCTGTATACGTTGAATGACTACCAGCTGCGTATTGTGGAGGAGCATCTGGAAATGATGCAAAAGGCACTGATTTTATTTGAGCAATCCGACAGCTTAATTTGTTGGGTAACGGAAAGTGAGGATGGGCTTACTTTGGCGATTATGCCGAGAACCGTGAAGGAAGTGCTGCGGGAGCAGGTATTCAACTCGTCCAGTATGCCTATCGTGTTTTCGTCAGCGACTTTATCTGTTGAGGGCTCCTTTGAATATGTGGCAGATAGTCTTGGGATTGAGCAATACACGTCCTTTTCCGTGGCTTCTCCTTATGATTATGCACAGCAAATGGAAGTGATCATGCCGAAGTGGTTAGAGGGAGGCAGCTTTACTGAAAAGATGCGGGCAGCATCCAGCCTGCTGGAGCGGACGCAAGGAAGAGCACTGCTATTGTTTCCAACTAAAGACGATTTACAGCAGTTCAAAAGAGAGATTGGACATTATCCGGCCTGTACCGATTTGCGTCTCCTGTTCGAGGGTGACCAGGAAATCAGCCATCTGATTTCAGAATTTCAGCGTGATGAGCAGAGTGTATTATGCGCGGTTACACTGTGGGAAGGACTTGATGTACCAGGCCCATCACTCTCCAATGTGATCATCTGGTCGCTGCCGTTTCCTCCGCAGGACCCTGTTTTTATGGCGAAACGCAAAGCAGCCGTGAATCCTTTTGAAGAGGTGGATCTGCCCTATATGCTGCTGCGCCTGAGACAAGGAATCGGACGGTTAATACGTACCCGCGGCGACAGCGGCATTATAGCTATACTCAGTGAGGACAGCAAGGAACAGAGCTTGATACGGGGGCATATTGAGGCGATCCTGCCTGCCGGGGTTCAGATCAAGAATTCATATGAGCTTGTTTGAAATCAGGTTCAGGTAGCTTTAGTAAATCCTTCTTCAAGACAGTACTGCGCTGCTTCTTCGTAGGTTTCAAACGCGGATTCAAGATTGACTCCAGCATACACATACCATAATTCATCTTCAAAGGTTACCACAAGGGACTGATTATCAGGACCTTCCCAACGCTCCTTTTGCGTGCTTTCAGTACGCGGGGGCGTTTTTTGGGTTGAAGTATCCGTCAAGGAAAGGATCGATTCGGCAACAAGAGAACGAAGCGCATCCGCCTCATAGTCACGAATATTGACAAATCCTTTGTCATCGGTAGAATAGCCTCGCAGCCGGCCCGCATAAATAAATCCGTTACCGTTCGGGTGCAGGTGGTAGGCTACGTTCTTTTTATCGTACGCGCTTTGCTCATAGCTGAAATTAACGCGGCCAAGCGATACATCGCTGCGTGTAAGCTCAGGGAAAGACTCCATAATCGCAAGCTTTTGTTCAAAGGTAAGCATGAAATACCCTCCATTTATCATTTTATCGTGCTAGTGATTATAACACACACTTCAGGCCGTACCAAGCTCATGATAAGGAATAGAAAACAAAGCATCCCTGCGATAGGGATGCTTTGTTTGGTTAGGGGAGGGGGGAGACACCCAGCTGACGATGGCACGAGTTGCTTTAGCGCTGCAGAACCTACATTCGTAGGTGTAAGATTTCATTTAATTCCTGTATAAAGGCTGAATTTTCTACTTCCTTTCCCACCGAAACCCGAATATGGCCTGGAAGATTCCATATTCCCCCGAAACGAACAATAATTCCTTTACTTAACAATTGCTCATAAATAAATTTGGCATGCGTGCCCAGATCAACCAACACAAAGTTGCTCATGCTTTCAACAAACGGTAGCTGGAGTTCCCGAAATGAACGGTAGAGCTGTTCTTTGCCTTCTGAGTTCACTTGTAAAGACAGGCGTAAGTGCCAGTATCGTGAAGAGCAGCCGAAGCCGCGGCTTGAGCTAATGCATTGACATTAAAAGGTTCCTTCACCTTAAGAATCTGCTGAATAATGGATTCTGGAGCCGCCCCATAACCGACTCGTAATCCTGCCAAACCGTATATTTTTGAAAACGTCTGAAGTACGACAATCGGATATCCGGCGCGGACAAATTCCAGCCCGTTTGTGTAGTCGGCAGCTGTAGCGTATTGACTGTAAGCCGCATCAAACAGCACCAGGATATGTTTAGGCAGCACGTCCAGCAAATGATGCAAGACAGATTGTGATAGATAGGTGCCGGTCGGGTTGTTAGATGAACAAATGCAGAGCAACTTGGTTCGCTCCGTAACCGCGTTTACGATGGCATCAATATCGAAGGTATACGACTCCCCAAGCGGGACATTAACGACGTTTGCTCCCATCAGAAGTGCCCCGAATTCATATTCGCTGAACGATGGAGCAGGGACAATGATTTCATCGCCAGGCTCCAGAAAAGCCTCGGAGACAAGCGTTATTAACTCATCGCCTCCATTACTGATAATCAATTGTTGCGGTTTCATGTCGAGTTTCTCGGCAATAGCTTGCCGTAAGTTCGTTGTGCTTGAATCTGGATAGCGATGAATGTCCGGTAAAGAACACATAATGGCCTCCAAAGCTTTGGGAGAAGGTCCCAACGGATTTTCGTTTGAAGCTAGTTTGATGATCCTGGATATCCCCAGCTCACTCTGAAGCTCCCAGATAGGCTTTCCTGGTGTATAGGGACTAATGTTTTGTATGGCCTTTCTCGCTCGGACTTCATTGTTTCCAGACATAATAAATCTCCTTTTCATATAAATTTCAGGCGGTGACTGCTCCTTTTAATGTAAAACTTCCTCTAAGTAAAGTAACCATCCAATCGGTTTTATTTCTCCCGATCCAGTTTATAGGTTCATTTGTGTTGTCTAATGGCTGGCACGTAAAGAAAAGAAATGGATGGTTACGTTTCTACTCGCATCCTTTACGATCGGTTTGTACAAGCGGTTATCATAGAAGCTTGATTATGCAGGGGGTTGAATCAGATGAGCATACTGAACGTTTTGAAAAAGGAAAAAATAATGGCCATGATCAGAGGGCTGTCACCAGCCACAACTGACCAGACCCTGGATGCGTTGGCCAATGGAGGAATTCGGTTTATTGAAGTGACGACAAATACAGATGGGGCTTATGCGCTGGTCTCACGTTGGAGAACCGCATATAGCGACGATTTATACATCGGTATTGGAACTGTGCTCGATGTGAACATGGCCAAACAAGCGATTGACGCAGGAGCACAATTTCTAGTTTCCCCTAATATGGATGCAGAAGTGATTGCCTATGGAATCAGGCATCAGATCGATGTCTATCCGGGAGTAATGACACCAACAGAGATTGTGAAAGCGAGCAAGGCAGGAGCCAAAGCTGTAAAGGTGTTCCCAATGGGTTCACTGGGTGGCGCCTCTTATTTGAAAGAAATTCGCGCACCGCTAGATCAGATACCGATGATCGCTTCAGGAAGTGTCGGTTTACACAACATTCGTGAGGTCATTGCCGCGGGGGCGTGTGCTGTAGGCATGGGTGGACATTTGGTAAATAAACAGTGGATTGAGGCCGGGAATTATGCCGCAATGACGAAGCTGGCGAGTGAATGTGTCAGTTTGGTTAAAGAATAGACTGGTTTGGATGAGCTCTGAATACGAAGAGGATGTTTAAGTGAAAGGAAAGATCAGAATGAATCATCAGAAGACGCCTTTGTTTACAGCATTGGTAGAGCACGCCGCAAGCGATCCACTACCGTTTCACATCCCGGGTCATAAAAAAGGGAAAGGGATGGACCCTGAATTCAGAGCTTTTATGGGGGATAATGCTTTATCGATTGATCTTATTAACATTATGCCGCTCGATGATCTTCATCAGCCAACAGGCGTGATTCGTGAAGCGGAACTGCTCGCGGCAGATGCATTTGGTGCAGATTATACACTGTTTTCCGTACAAGGCACTACCGGAGCTATCATGGCGATGATTATGTCGGTTTGTTCACCGGGCGATAAAATTATCATTCCCCGAAATGCACATAAGTCCATTTTATCCGCTGTTATTTTTGCAGGAGCAATCCCGGTATGGGTATATCCCGAAAGGGATAAGAAGCTTGGAATCGAGCATGGAGTTGTAAAGGAATCGATCCTGCAGGCGCTAAAGCTCAACCCGGATGTGAAAGCAGTACTCGTCATCAACCCGACATATTATGGAACAAGCATCGATTTATCCCAGATGGTCGAACTCGTGCACAGTCACGGCATCCCGGTTCTTGTTGATGAAGCACACGGTACACTCATCCACTTTCACGAAAGGCTGCCGATATCGGCTATGCAAGCGGGTGCGGATATGGCTGCAACGAGCGTGCATAAGCTCGGCGGTTCGCTGACCCAGAGCTCGATATTAAATGTGAAGGGCAATCGGGTAAGCATAGAGAGAATACGTACGGTAATGAGCATGCTGACGACGACCTCGACCTCCTACTTGCTGCTGGCTTCCCTTGATGCTGCCCGAAGGCAATTGGCTGTGAATGGACAAGTATTGGCTCAGAAAGCGATAGATTTAGCCCATTATGGCCGCAGCCGAATTAATGAAATTCCCGGATTGTACTGTTATGGAGATGATATCCTTCGTACTGACGGCGTGTTTCATTACGATTCTACAAAGCTTTGTATTCATCTGGGTCAACTAGGCATAACCGGATATGAAGCCGAACAGTGGCTGAGGGAGAAGCACAGGATAGAGGTCGAATTGAGCGATCTGACGAATATTTTGTGCCTCATTACGATGGGAGATACTGAGCGGGAAGTGAATCGCTTGCTGCAAGCATTGCGGCAGATGTCAGCGGGATTCCATCGTATTGCAGCGGTTCACTACATCGAAGCTGTCGATGTTCCTGCTGCCTCGAGCTTTGAATTATCGCCAAGAGATGCTTTCTATGCACGTACAGAAAAAGTATGTTTTCAGCAATCGTGTGATCGAATTATCGCTGAATTCATTTATGTTTACCCTCCCGGGATTCCAATTTTAATGCCGGGTCAGATGATAACTCAGGAAATTATTGATTACATCATGAGGCATTTGAATGCAGGCCTTCCGGTTAAAGGTCCGGAGGATTCAAGTATACAAGCAGTTAAGGTCGTTACCATCCCATAACAAGGGTCCTTACGAAAGGTTTCTTTATGGACAAAGCATGTCTTCTTTGTTTCATTTTCTTGAACATGGTCGGTTGGATATCTTGGCAAGCGGCTGGTGACACACCCAGTGTTCTCTTATAAAGTGAAACGTAATTCAAGTACGAAGGTTAGTTGATAGGAGCTGAGAAATATGAAATTACCCCATGTGCTTCGATGGTTGGCGTTGTTTTACTTGCTGACGCTTGTATTATTGACGACTACCGGATGCGCAGACAACATTATCGTGTTAGATCCCAAAGGACCGATTGCGGAGCAGCAAAGAGATTTAATGCTCATTTCAACCGTATTGTGTTGTTTGGTTATCGTGCCTGTTCTGTTTCTTACGGCATTCATTGTTTGGCGGTACCGTGACAGAAAAGGGAGCACAGCCAAATATACGCCAAATTGGGAGCACAGTACCCGGCTGGAGGTGATCTGGTGGGGTATTCCGATTGTGATTATAGGCGTGCTGGCGGTAATTACCGTGCAGGCTACCTATGCGCTGGAGCCTTCCAAGCCACTGGCGTCAGATGAAAAGCCGATAACCATTCAGGTGACCTCACTGGATTGGAAATGGCTGTTTCAATATCCGGAGCAGGGAATTGCGACAGTGAATGAAGTGAAATTCCCGAAGGGTGTGCCTGTCCGATTCGAGATCACAGCCGATTCTCCAATGAATTCCTTTTGGATTCCGCAGCTTGGCGGTCAGATGTACGCAATGTCCGGTATGGCTATGACCCTATATTTGCAAGCCTATGAGCAGGGGCATTATTGGGGATCTGGCGCCAATTTTACCGGAAAAGATTTTGCCAAGATGTATTTTAATGTGGAATCGACAACCCAGGCGGATTTTGAACAGTGGGTGAAAGGTGTTAAAGCGACCTCACCTGAGCTTACTCTGGACGATTACCAACAGTTAGCCAAACCGGCTGCATCGGATGTGAGGACATTTTCTGCTTTTCCTGAAGGCTTGTTTGAGATGACGGTCACGAAGTATGCTTCATTGCACAATCATGGCTTGTCATGGAAAGATATTCAAAAGATTCAGGTCAAAGAGTAACAGGCCCGGAATCGAAAAGTAAGGAGAGAGTTGCCCATGTGGGAGAAAATAATAAGCTTCGCTGCGGATTTCTTTGTTACGGGCGATCCGTTAATTTACGGGGCGGATGTCAGTATTGTTATTACTATTATAGCGGTGTTATTCGTGCTAACGTTTTTCAAAAAGTGGGGTTGGTTGTGGCGTGAATGGTTAACAACCGTCGATCATAAAAAAATCGGTATTATGTATATCATCTGTGCTTTTCTTATGCTGTTTCGTGGAGGCGTGGATGCGCTCCTGATGCGGACGCAGCTGGCTGTGCCGGAGTTTGGTTTCCTGGCACCGGATCACTACAATCAAATATTCACCACCCATGGCGTCATTATGATTTTGTTTATGGCGATGCCCTTTATGTTTGGCTTGTTTAATGTGATGGTTCCTTTACAAATCGGGGCGAGAGATGTGGCTTTTCCGTTTCTCAACTCGTTAAGCTTCTGGCTGTTTTTCTCGGGTGCGATGCTTTTCAATATGTCCTTTGTGATCGGAGGTTCACCGGATGCGGGCTGGCTTGCTTATCCGCCTTATTCGGGGCTTATGCATAACCCGGGTGTCGGACAGGATTTCTATATTTGGGGAATCCAGATATCGGGGATTGGCAGCTTGATGACCGGGATCAACTTCATCGTCACGATTCTGAAAATGCGTGCTCCCGGCATGAAGCTGATGAAAATGCCGATGTTCCCATGGTCCGTATTATCGAGCTGTATCGCGATTATTTTTTCTTTTCCGATTTTGACGGCAACATTGGCACTGCTATTTCTGGACCGTTATGCGGGTGCGCATTTTTTCACCTTGGACGGTGGCGGCAACCCCATGATGTACATTAATCTGATCTGGATGTGGGGACATCCTGAAGTGTATATTATCGTGCTCCCTGCCTTCGGCATTTTTTCGGAGATCGTCTCAACCTTTGCCAAGAAAAAGCTGTTCGGTTATAAATCGATGGTGTATGCCATGATGATTATTAGCATTCTGTCGTTTCTTGTGTGGGCGCATCATTTCTTTACGATGGGTTCGGGCGCAGATGTCAATGCCTTCTTTGCTCTGACGACGATGCTGATCGCGATTCCCACAGGTGCCAAAGTATTCAATTGGCTGTTTACGATGTTTCGAGGCAAGATTACGTTCGAAACACCGATGCTTTGGACGATCGGATTTATTCCCTGCTTTGTCACGGGCGGGCTGACAGGGGTGCTGCTGTCGGTAGCCCCGGCGGATTTTCAGTTTCACAACAGCTATTTTCTGGTAGCCCATTTTCATCATGTCATTATTGGCGGTGTGGTGTTCGGTTACTTTGCCGGTCTGTATTATTGGTGGCCCAAATTATTCGGCTTCAAGCTGAATGAGCGGATTGGTAAGTGGGCGTTCTGGTTCTGGAATATCGGCTTTTACCTGTGTTTTATGCCGCAATATGTGCTCGGTCTGATGGGTATGACCAGGCGGGTCGTTACCTACGGATGGGACAAGGGCTGGTGGGAAATGAATATGGTTTCCACTATTGGTGCTGGCTTGATGGGAATCGCATTCCTGTTTCAGGTATGGCAAATTGCCCATGGCGTCAAACACCGTGCAGCCAATCTCGACACAACGGGAGATCCATGGAACGGGCGCACACTGGAATGGTCTATCCCTTCTCCAGCGCCACATTATAACTTTGCGGTACTCCCGCAAGTCTCCGCGCAGGATGAGTGGTGGGAAGAAAAGCTGCGCAGGGAAAGCGGACCACCATCGCCTAAACCTGCGAAGCTGGAACCCATTCATATGCCTAAAAATTCCGCGATCCCGATTATTATGGCAGCCTTTTGGTTTATGACCGGTTTTGGCTTCGTATTTCATTGGCTTTGGTTCACAATACCAGGATTAGCGGGGGTAGCGATTTGTATGATTGTCCATTCCTTTAATTATGATACCGATTATTATGTCCCGGTGGATGAAATCGAACGCACGGAAGCTGCAATAAGGAAGGTGACAAGCTAATGGCTGCATCCAATTTGTCAGGGCATGCTTATCAACCTGAGTCACATGCAGAGCATCACAATCATCCGGATCTGGAGGAGATGCGTACATTCGGATTCTGGATCTACCTGATGACTGATGTTATGATATTCGGCACTTTTTTTGCCACCTATATCGTTCTTCGCGGCAATACCAACGGCGGGCCAGGACCGGCTGAGTTGTTCGAGCTGGGCGGGGTGATCGCCAGTACGTTCATATTACTTGCTAGCAGCTACACATGCGGATTGGCCTTATTAGCGATGCATAAAGGGAAACGACAAGCCTTGATCGGTTGGCTTGGTGTTACGGTAGCTCTAGGCGCAGTCTTCATCGGGCTGGAGGTCAGCGAATTTATTCATCTGGTCAATGAAGGCGCAACAATGGGCACAAGTGCTTTTTTATCCGCTTTTTATACACTGGTAGGTACCCATGGCCTGCACGTATTGATCGGACTGGTCTGGATGGTCGGACTGATGATTCAGCTATCGAGGCAGGGAATCACGCCAGTAACGAAGCGAAAAGTCAATGTGATCAGCTTGTTCTGGCACTTTCTTGACGTGGTATGGATTTTTGTATTCACAGTTGTTTATTTAATGGGGGTGAGCTAAATGGCACAGGTTGAAATGGCTCATTCGCAGGATGAATCACATGGATCGTTCAAATCGTATACGCTCGGATTTCTTTGTTCTCTTATCCTGACGGTAATTCCGATTGTCATTGTGATGAACGGCTGGCTGGAGGGGACGATGAACGCGGTTGTGCTGATGACGGCAGCCGTGCTGCAATTGTGCGTACAGCTGATTTTTTTCATGCATCTGCGTGATGAGAAGAAACCGCGTTATAACCTGATCTCGCTGATTCTCGGTCTGGTCATTCTTTTGGTAATCGTAGCAGGATCGATGTGGATCATGTTGTACAATATGGTGGCTTTATGAATAGAGCAAGTGAAGCTGCAGGTACATTCAAAGACTGGATTCAATTGACCAAGCCCCGCATTCTTCAGCTGAATCTGTTTGCCGCCTTTGGAGGTTATTGGCTGGCTTCCAAATGGTCGTTGGAATGGAGCCTATTGATATGGACGTTGCTTGGAACCGTCTTAACGATGGCGTCCTCGTGCGTGTTCAATAATATTTGGGATTATAAGCTGGACAGGAAGATGAATCGAACCCAAGAGCGGCCGCTTGCAGCCGGTCGACTGAAAATAAGAGGCGTACTGTTGTACGCCTTAACGCTTGGCATAACGGGTGAAGTGATCCTGTTCTGGAAAGTGAACGCGCTGTGCGGCTGGCTCGGTTTGGTCGGGATGTTCGTCTACATTGTCATTTACACGATATGGCTGAAGCGCAGCTCGACCTGGAGCACATCCATCGGCGGTGTGTCCGGTGCTATGCCGCCAGTGATCGGTTATTGTGCAAGTACAAATGAGATTGACGCAGGGGCTGTTCTCTTGTTTGCCTTATTGTTTTTGTGGCAGCCTGCTCACTTCTGGTCGCTCGCCATTCGGCGTGTGGAGGAATATAGAGCGGCAGGTTATCCACTGCTGCCTGTTCGCAAAGGAATACGACGTACCCAAGTACAAATGATCCCATACGTAGCGCTGCTGCTGCCGACAGTCCTCCTGTTGTATATGTATGATTATTCCGGTAGCCTCTTTCTGATTGTATCCTTGCTTGCGGGTATCGTCTGGTTCTGGCATACGCTGCGTGGAAGAACAACAATGAATATGGACCGATGGGCCAAAACCAATTTCCTGATATCGGTGAATTACTTGATGGTGGTGTTTGTCATGATGATAGTGGATACGACAGGCCGTCCTTTTTAACATAAACAGGGAGGGGATTTTAAATTGATACTGCCCAAAAAGGAACTGATCGTTGGGGATGAATAGAAGAAAAGGTTATTTAGTTTTTATGATGTTCTTCGTTGTTGTTGTTGTATCAACCGCATGTAATCAAGGAAATGACGCTTCGAATACAACTGTACCTGGTGAGGCTGGCGCAGTAGCGTTGTATAAAAAACAGTGTTTATCCTGCCACGCTGCTGACTTAAGCGGTAGGGTAGGTCCAAGCTTGCAGCATATTGGATCGAATATGACCAAGGAAGAGTTGTTGGGTATCATTCAAGGTGGTGCTGTAGGTATGCCTGCCTTTAACCACATATTAAATGGTGAAGAAATGGAAGCTTTAGCACAATGGCTCTCAATCCATCAATGAAGGGGGAGGCAGTTATGAAAAAAGTTATTTTAGTTGGTTGGTTAGGTTTGATCCTTATATTTACAGCCGCCTGCAGCAATGGCAAACCGAATCAACTCCATTATCAGGTGACACCCTTCAATTTCATCAATCAGGATGAAAAAACCGTCGCTTTATCTGATTTAAAAGGAAAGGTTTGGATTGCCGACTTTGTTTTTACCTATTGCACTACGGTATGCCCGACAATGACAGCTAACATGTCAAAGCTGCAAAAGCAATTGAAGGCAGCAGGTGTTGAGGCTCAAATCGTTTCTTTTTCAGTAGATCCGGAGCGGGACAAACCGGAGGCTTTAAAAAAATACTTATCTAAATTTGACGCTGATTTTTCCAATTGGCATGCGTTAACCGGATATGAGTTTGATGAAATCCAAACATTTGCCCTCAAGTCGTTTAAATCTATCGTAACCAGAGATGCATCCTCCAATCAAGTCATTCACGGAACCCTGTTTTATCTGGTCGACTCGTCAGGTACGGTAGTGGCCAAATATGATGGGAGCATGGACACACCCTACGATAAAATCATAAAGGATATCAAAGCGCTGCAACGATAGGCAATACGCGTGGAGAGCGAAAAAGGTCAGCATTAGGAGATGCTAACCTTTTTGTGTTATCCATTGCGCTTTTGAAAATCAATCATCAAATCCGCGAGCGCTTGGCATGCTTCATAGGGCACTGCATTGTAAGTTGACGCACGGAGATGTCCCACGCTGCGATGCCCCTCCAATCCAATAAAATGCTCGGCGTTCGCTTTCTGCAATAAGAGCTTCTCCAATTGTTCGTTATGGACTTTAAAAGTAATATTCATCAGTGACCGGCTGTTTGGTTTGACCATACCTGTGTAAAATCCGCCACTTTGATCGATAGCATCATAAATCAGCTTGGCTTTCTCCGTATTTCGTTTCTCCAAACCTGCCAAACCACCATGCTGCTTAATCCATTTCAAAACCAGATTGACCATATAAATCGAATAAACGGGTGGAGTATTAAACAGCGAATTGTGTTGGGTATACGTCTCATAGTTCAGCATCGCAGGTAAATGTGCAGGAATATTTCTAATGATTTCTTCTTGCAATATGACCACCGTGACTCCGGATGGACCGAGATTTTTTTGAGCTCCGGCATAGATCAAGGCGAATTGTGAGGCATCTATGGGACGTGACAGGATATCACTGGACATATCGGCTATCAAGGGAACATGATCCATATGCGGGAAGCTGTGGAACTGTGAGCCATTGATCGTTTCGTTTGAAGTAATATGCAGATAAGCAGCCTTCTGCGGGTTAACCTGTATGTCTGAAATGGATGGAATTTCCATATAGTTATTTACTTCTCCCGAAGCCGCTATGACCGTTTCCCCGAACTTTCGAGCTTCCTGGATCGCCTTGTCCGCCCAAGCCCCTGTCATCACATAGTTTCCAGTTTTGCCTGGTGAGAGAAAATTCATCGGAATCATTGAGAATTGCGTACTCGCTCCACCCTGCAGAAAAAGCACCTTATACCCTGCCGGAAGCTTAAGCAGTTCTTTAAAGAGCTGCTGTGCCTCATTATGGATTTCTTCATATTCTTTGGAACGATGCGAAATTTCCATAATGGACATGCCTATTCCCTTATAATCGATCATCTCCGCTTGTGCTTGCTCTAATACCTCTATAGGTAGTGCAGCAGGACCTGCATAAAAATTGTATGGACGTATTCGCATACTCATCGTCACCTTCTATAATTATATATTTTATGGGGTTAACTATAGAGGATGTGCATGGCTAAGTAACCTTCCAATCTCCCACTTTTTTAGCCATCCAGTTCCTGTGAGTCGAGTGAATGGTTTATTTCAGTACTTATTCACCCTGGCTTCCTGAAGAGCCGCTGAAAATTTCGATATTCCTGGACCGATTTCATCAGCTCGCGCTCTCGCATAAGTGAATCGTACATAACCTGATTCGGAACCATAGACGCTTCCAGGGACAAAGATAACCCCCCTTCGAATGGCTTCTTCCAACAGCTTGTTATCATTTACCTCGGGTATAATTTTGCACCAAAGATGCAAGCCTCCTTGTGGGACTGTGAAGCTGACGAGCTCGTGTAATTCCTTATGCAGTGCTTCAATCAACAAATCCCGTTTATACAGCAGATGCATGCGCAAACGCTCCAAATGAGGAACGAAATAAGCCGATTTCAAAAACTGCGCAGCCACCCTTTGTGGGATTACACTAAGTCCAAAATCCATCTGCTGCCTGGCATCGGCCAACCGCTCGACGACGGAATGGGGAGCAACCATCCATCCAATACGCAATCCTGAAGCGGCTATTTTGGAAAATGAACCGATGTAGAGAACGGATCCGATGGGATCAATCGATTTGAGCGGCTTTGGAGGTACCCCGTCATAGGCAGTCAGGCTAAAGGGATCATCTTCTACAATGGGGAGACCCAGCTCGCTCGCCACATCGAGCAGTTCCTTACGGCGTTCAGCATCAAGAACAGCGCCGGTTGGGTTTTGAAAATTCGGATTAATAAACACCATCTTGATCCGATGCTTCTTGTAGAGTGAACGGATATCATCAGGTCGAACTCCTTTATCATCTACGGGAAGACGGAACAAGCGGAGACCGGCTGATTGAAACATAGGCAATGAATAGCAATAAGAAGGATCTTCTATGGCAACCGCATCTCCAGGAGACAGCAAGCACTGTGTAATTAAATACAAGGATTGCTGTGAACCCGATGTGATGAGAATGGACTCCTCTGTCGTTTGAATTCCCCGGTACTGCTTCAAGTACGCTACCAATGCTTGTCTGAGCGGAATGTACCCTTGCGGGTTGTCATAGCCCAAGTAGGAGGTATATTCATGTTCGCTCATGAGCAGATTGATCTCTTCGACAGGGGATAAGTCTCCTGCCAATTCGCCGCTGGCAAAATCAATCAAGGTTTGATTGTGCCCCAGAGCTTCACGGATACGTCGCAAAAAAGGCAAATTAGGCAAAAAGTTACCACCTTCTGCGTATCGATGCCAGTTAGGGGTATGTTTGGGCGTAGCTCCCCATTTATATTTACTTACTCGCGTTCCGCTTCCCGATCGGCTCTCAATAATCCCATGCGCCCGCAGCTCCGCGTAGGCCTGGATCACGGTACTGCGGTTCACTCCCAACTGCTCCGCTAATTTTCGTTCGGAAGGAAGCAAGCTTCCAGCTGGAAACTCGCCATAAGAGATTCTCCGTTCGAGATCATCAGCAATTTGTTGAAATAAAGTTTGGTCGCTTAAACGATCAGGTTTCCACATGAACTAGACCTCCCCAGGTATCTTTTTGTATATAGGATGAATGAATACTGTGTTTTTTATCATACCATTTGTAAGGATACAGTAAGCTTCATTTTTTCATCATAAAATGACAAATGTCTATCAATCTGTTGAACTTGGATGTTGCATGCAATAGGTTATCAAGTGCAATGGATGGTTATAAATTCATGAACTTTGGATGGTTTCCTTTAAGTCCTTTTCTTTTATCATAGTTATCAAGTCGGAATTCATTGTTAAACTGCATCATACAGAAGGGAGTATTCAGAATGGCTAGAGGTTTGGATGGAAAACGGATTGTTATCACCGGTTCCCGTAAATTAAATGAACTGAGTGCAATTATTGAAAAACATGACGGTATTCCCGTTATTCGTCCACAACAAGGGACCTTGCTCCTTGCTGAAAATGAAGTGGAGCGTGACCTGCTTAATCTGGTGGAGAGTGGAACCGACTGGATGATTTTCACAACGGGAACCGGACTTGAAGCTTTACTTCAGCAGGCAGAACGAATCGGTGTGACGCAAAGCCTTCTCACAGTTGTGAAACAGTCCAAAGTCGCAGCAAGAGGGTATAAAACATTTGCCATGCTGAAAAAAATCGGGATTAAGCCGATTGTCATTGATGATGATGGTACAACGCAAGGACTTATTCGAGAACTGCAATCCTATGCATTTGAAGGTCAAGGGGTAACCATTCAGCTGCATGGCGAGCCTATGCCGTTATTGGTAGCTTTTTTGAAAAATAAGGGAGCAGCAACCAGGACACTTTTGCCTTATAAACATATCGCTCCGGATGATAAGGTATCGCGTCAATTATGCCAGGAGATTATGGATGGCTCCGTCGATGCGGTCTGTTTTACGACAGCGGTTCAGGTTCGCTATTTGTATGATTTTTCCAAAAATAATGGTTATTATCTGAGGATTAATGAAAGCTTCAATACGAAGGTGCTCGCGACGGCAGTTGGAAGAGTGACGGCCGAAGCATTGAAGGAGGAGGGCGTGAGACGAATATTAACACCTGAAACCGAACGGATGGGTGCCATGATCGTTGAACTCTCCCATTACTATCAGAATCCATCTACAGACATCCAACAATGAAAGGAGTTAATAGAAATGGCACCAGATAAAGAGGATCACGTACGATACTTAACATCCATGAGTTCGATAGAGGTGGAGCCAGCGACTTCTTCAAGGAGTTCGCAGAGGATAATGGGAAGTTCTTTGAAGGTTCCGGCAAATCCACCGAAAGTAACTCCGCCAGGAGGACCGCCAAGCGAGGTCGAGCACATTAAACGGGGTAGTGAATATTTGCGCGGCACCATTTATGATGCATTGCGTGATCGTATTACAGGCTCTATTCCAGAGGATGATAACAGACTTCTTAAATTTCATGGAAGCTACATGCAAGATGACCGGGATCAGCGTAATGAGCGGGAAAAAAAGAAGCTTGAACCAGCCTATCAGTTCATGCTGCGTGTGCTTGCCCCCGGAGGTGTGGCCTCACCAGAACAATATTTGGTATTGGATAACCTTGCTCGTCTGTACGGAAACGATACTCTGCGTTTGACAACGCGGCAATCTTTTCAGCTCCACGGTATCGTGAAATGGAACCTGCAGGAAACCATACGGGAAGTTAATGATGCGTTGATGACAACACGTGCAGCTTGCGGGGATGTGAATCGTAATGTCATGTGCAATCCCAATCCGTATCAGTCTGATATTCATACTGAGGTATACGGTTGGACACGAGCGATCAGCAACCACTTGTCACCACGCACTCCTGCTTATCATGAAATCTGGATTAATGACGAGAAGGTGGTTGACAGCCTGCAGGGCAAATTGGTTGAGCCGATTTACGGGCCCGCTTACTTGCCGCGTAAGTTCAAGATCGGGATGGCCGTTCCGCCTTCTAATGATATTGATGTATTTTCGCAGGACTTGGGTTTTATCGCCATTATTGAAGATGGAGAGCTGAAGGGCTTTAATGTGGCCGTAGGTGGGGGAATGGGTATGACGCACAGTGATACGACTACGTACCCACAATTATCACAGGTAATTGGCTTCTGCCTTCCAGATCAGGTCATTGAGGTAGCGGAGAAAACCGTATTGATTCAGCGGGATTATGGCAATCGTTCGGTCCGCAAAAATGCCCGTTTTAAATATACAATCGACCGATACGGATATGACTGGTTTATTAGCCAGCTGCATGATCGGCTGGGATGGGAGTTAGATCGTGCGCGTCCTTATTATTTCGAGCATCACGGTGATCGTTACGGATGGGTGAAGGGAAGCAATAATCAGTGGCATCTGACACTGTTTATCATGAACGGGCGAATTAAGGATCAGGAGGGCTATCTTCTGATGACCGGCTTACGCGAAATCGCCAAAATTCATAAAGGTGACTTCCGCTTGACGGGAAATCAGAATCTCATCATCACAAATGTATCCAGTACAGATAAGGGAAAAGTGATGAGGCTGGTGGAAAAATACGGACTCAGTGATGGTTATCAGCAATCTGCTCTTCGTCGAAACGCGATGTCTTGTGTATCGCTGCCTACCTGCGGCCTGGCGATGGCCGAGGCTGAGCGTTATCTGCCCGCATTACTGGAGAAGATAGAGACGGTATTGGACGACGCAGGCTTACATGAGGAGGAAATCGTTATCAGGATGACTGGCTGCCCGAATGGCTGTGCACGGCCAGTGCTTGGTGAAATTGCCATGATTGGCAAATCTCCCGGCAAATACAATCTTTATATGGGTGCGGGGTTTGCGGGTGAGAGAATGAGCAAGCTTTATCGGGAAAGCCTGAATGAAGCGGAGATTCTGGGAGAGTTAACACCTATCATCCACAGATATGCCAATGAACGAAATCCGGGCGAGCATTTCGGTGATTTTGTCATTCGAACCGGTTATGTTAGAGAAGTCCGTTCTGGACTGGATTTCCATGATTGAATTGAAACGAATATGGTTGTGGCTTGCTATGGATGCTGTTATTGTAAATTATAGAAAGTGAAATGGAGCGTGGACAAATGATTACTCATTTTGCAGGACTACAATTACATACAGTCTCCAAGCTTGCCGTGAAGCAGTTTTATCACGATCAACTGCAATTTCCCGTTGTGTTCGAATCGGAAACGGCCATTACTTTTCAACCGACCGCTGATTTCGCATTAACATTCACGGAAGCTTTTGAGCCAATAGCCCCTGCCCATATTGCATTTGAGGTACCTTATTCTGAATTTGAGGCCAGTGCTGCCTTTGTCAGGAGTGCTGGAATTTCACCATTAAAATGGCCTGCAGGGCACGAAATAGATGTCTTTGAGACAGGTAGAAATATTTATTTCCGTGACGGCGACGGTAATTTATTAGAAATCATAACCCATTCCTATGTGAATGAAGGTGTGCTGGCTCCCTGCGGTCCCCTTAAAGTGATGTATCTCCGTGAAATTGGTTTTCCCGTTAATGATGTCATTGGGTTTCGAGAATGGCTGAAGGGCACCTTGCAATTAAAAACGATCAAGGAGCAAGACAACTTTAACTTTGTTATCGGGGGTACAGCGCATACGATTGTAACTTCAACCCAAAGGCGTTGGATTCCAATTGCTATGATCGCAATGCCACCTCGCATGGCCGTAAGCTTTGGGGTGTCGGATTCCAGATTTATTCAACAGGTTCGTACCTTGTTGGAGGAGCAGGGGATAGTCAGCCATACGAATGCAGGGCATGATGAGGAACTGAGCTTTAGCTTCAATGGATACAGGCTTCGTCTCGTTGTGACAGCATCTCCAGAGGAAACCGCTGCCTTGTTAAACTTGCCATTAGCAAGGAAATAGGTCGGCAGACTGGTAAATATAAGTTCGATGATGATCTCTCGTTTAGAAACCTTTCTCTTGAATGATGCGTCTTAGTTAATGACCAACAAAGTCGAGAGGAAGATGCTGATGAAATCGCATTTTTTTATAAAGATACCAATAAGGGTTGTGCTGCTGCTGTTACTGACTTTGTCCTGGCTCCCTCAGGACGCGCTAGCGGCGGACTCGAATTCGACAGGTATGAAGCTTCCCCAAGCACTCAACCTTAAGGATAAGGTTACTCCGGTTTACGATACCATCGATGGTGTGGAGCTTTATGAAGCAGCTCCGCAAAAGGTTCAAGTGACAGGAGCAGAGGACGGATGGGACCGGAAGCTGCTGAGCACGCATGACGAAGCCTGGTTTCGAATCCAGACGACTGACGGTGATCGTTGGGTTCATGTGCAAAGTCCGGAAATGGATGATAATGATTATCAGTATATAGCCCTTGCGGGAAGTGAACATCTGTATGATCAACGATCAGGAGGTGCTCGCAGCCTTGGAACCATTTCACCGCAGGTGGTGCGATCCATTTATTCGGATCAAGGCTATTACCGCATCCAGACCTGGATGGGCTACAAGTGGATTCATCCTGAGCAGCCGATATTCGACGATGTGAATGCAGAAGGCAGCAATAGCTCGGGGTGGTCAGCACAGTTAAGGACGATCACGCCGATTTTCAATGCACCGGATTTAGGCAGTGAGGTCGTGGGATGGCTGCAGCCGCAGTGGATACAAAGTAAAATAACGCTTTACAAGGAATGGTATTACATTGACACCTGGGAAGGAAAACGGTGGGTCCACACGAACACTGGCTACCCCAAGGATTTGCAAAAGAAAGATACCCGTGTGACGTTCAAGGCTACTGTGAATGTGTATGAGCATCCAGATCGAAGAGCTCGGGTGTTGGGCACACTGGCACCGCAGACGGTCGAAGCTTTCGAGCACGGCAGCGGCTGGCATCACATTCATAGCCAATGGCTTGGGGACGTGTGGATCTATCAAGCGGCACCCGACTATGATCCAGACACGTATTCACTCCCTGCCGCTATCGAACCAAAGCTCATCCCGGTGGATTGGACGATGGTTGAATCTGTCATTGGCACCAGACGGAGCAATTATCCATTTGATTTGACTGCCATCGTATCGAATGGCGAGAAAACTGATCCTGAAGCTGCCTTTACGTCCGATCAACCGGCCACGATTCACTTTAACGTAAAAAATGTAAGTCCAGATCAACTCACCCTGGACGCATCTACTTCTTTTGAAATCGAAATTGTACGTCAAAGCGAAAATGATGACGGTATGAAGCCGCAGCTCGTTTGGTCGGGAACGCTTGAGGCTCCGAAGGGGCTGTTTAACAGCGGGTCCAGCGCCGGTATCACCTTCAATTGGGATCAAAAGGATGCGGCTGGCAAGCAGGTACCCTTTGGGCTGTATAATGTGCAAATCAAGCTACCGATGACCATCAGCTACATGATTAACAACACGACAGCTATTCAGCAGCAGGAAGCGAGCTCAGCCATCCTGACCCACTTTCCAGTGCGTATCGGTGCTCCTTGAGTTCCAGATAGACTGTTAGAGTCCGCCGCCTCTTAACCAGGACTACGCTTGGCTTCCTTGGCGGTAACCCAAACCTTCAGCTCAGTTTGAAGCAGCAGCATGGTTGTAATGTTGACCGTGTAGTCCTTGTCCATAATCGCATGATAGGTTTTCTGAGCAATCAGTGACCGGTAGAGCTGGGGGGATTCGGCGATGCTGCTGATTTTTTGACCTTTAACAATATTCAGGTCATTGCGGATCCTGCGTTCCAGCTCTTGCTCGGTCAGTTTGTCGAAGGGCTGGTCTTCACCCGACTCGACAATCACGTCAAGGCGATTAATTCGATTTTGTTGGGTTTTGCTAATCCGATAGGAATTATTGTCCTGAATCAGCTGCTCGTTTTCCGCTCGCAGCTCACGATTTTCCAGGAGCGTGGCATTCAGGTGATGATGGTAAATACTCACAAATACAGCACAACCGATGATCGCTCCCGCCGCTAGCAAGCCAGCAGCCTGCAGCAGTCCGGTAAATTGTTCAAAAGGCGGCACCCTCAACTGCTGTTGCCTCCCTTGCAAATCCATTGGATCAGCGAGGTTCCGACCTGTGCCCCGATAAACGCGAACACAATATACAAAATTTGCTTAATGGCCGGGGATATATAGCCCTCGGTCAAATTGCTTTCAATGACTCGGATCGGATCGATGGTTCCGCCTACAGCAGCTACTACCGCCCAGATTTTGATTTGTTCCGAAATTAGCAGCATTCTCGTCGTTGGCGGTTCCATGATAAGGACGGCCCCGATCCCTCCGAGCAGCGTGCCTCCAAGCACAACTCCGAACGCAATAAACCAATCCATTGCACATTTGGTTAAAAAGCTTGTCATCGTTTCTTTCACCCTCTTCATCTTCGAAGCTTGTTCTCCTATTGTAAATTGTATGGTACACGTGTTCGTATTATGATAAGATATTTATATATAGGTATTCGGACACATATGGAGGGGGCGAGGCAGATGAGCGACTTTGTGCATCTGCATGTACATAGCGAATATAGCTTGCTGGACGGTGCGGCGCGTATCGACGATATGGTCGGGCAAGCGGCAGCCATGGGCATGAAATCACTTGCCTTGACTGATCACGGCGTCATGTATGGAGCGATTCCTTTTTATAAAGCATGCAAACGGCACGGCATTAAACCGATTATTGGCTGTGAGATGTATTATACGGCTGGCTCCATTCGTGATAAGGGCACACGCAAGGAACATCCGATCTATCATCTGATTTTGCTTGCCAAAAATCAGGTGGGCTATCAGAATCTGATGAAGCTGTGCTCGATTGGACATCTGCAGGGCCATCATTATAAACCGCGGATTGATCCGCAGCACCTGGCTCAATATTCGGAAGGACTCATTTGCACAAGCTCCTGTCTGGGCGGCGAGGTGTCCCAGCATCTGCTGCATGAGCGATATGAGCAAGCCAAGGAAGCAGCGCTTCGCTACCGGGCCATATTCGGGGATGATTTCTTTCTGGAGCTGCAGGATCACGGTCTGCTGGAGCAGAAAAAAGTGAACCAAAGCATGCTGCGTCTGAGTGAGGATACGGGAATTCCGTTAGTTGCCACCAACGATGTTCACTATGTTCGTGAGCCGGACCATGCGGTACAGGACATATTGCTGTGCATTGGCACTGGCAAAACGGTGGACGATCCGGATCGTCTCAAGTTCCAGTCGAGCCAGCTTTATTTGAAAAGCGCTGAGGAAATGAACAGATTGTTTCCTCACGTACCGCAGGCGATTGCCAATACGTCGATTATAGCGGAACGCTGTCAGCTGGAGATCGAATTCGGCCGTTCCATTTTGCCGCGTTTCGAGCCGATTCCTGATCATTCGACCGCTGGAGAATACCTTGCCGAATTGTGTAAGGTGGGGCTCAGAATGCGATATGAGCACTCGGATTCCTGGCAGGACCCGAGCTTTCGCAAGCAGATTGAGGAGCGTCTCGTTTACGAGCTGTCGGTTATTGAACGAATGGGCTTTTCTGATTATTTTCTCATCGTATGGGATTTTATTCGCTTTGCGCACGAGCAGCGGATTGCAACAGGACCGGGACGGGGCTCGTCTGCAGGAAGTCTGGTTGCCTATGTGCTGCGTATTACGGATGTCGACCCGATCCGCTACAAGCTGTTGTTTGAACGGTTTTTGAATCCGGAACGGATATCGATGCCGGATATCGATATCGATTTTAGCGATTTGCGGAGGGATGAGGTTATTGACTATGTCGTGGCCAAATACGGTCCCGAGCATGTTGCGCAGATTATTACGTTCGGAACGATGGCTGCCAAGGCTGCCGTTCGTGACGTGGGCCGTGTATTAAACCTGCCATATAATGAAGTGGACCGCGCAGCCAAAATGATTCCGCATCAGCTCGGGATGACGCTGGCGGAGGCGGTTGAAGCCAATCCTGATCTGAAAGCATTAGCTGCCAGACAGCCGAAGACGGCAGAGCTGCTGGATATGGCCATGAAGGTGGAGGGAATGCCTCGTCACGCATCGACACATGCCGCAGGTGTCGTGATTTCGCGCGAGCCGTTAACTCAGTACGTACCTTTGCAGGAAGGCAACGAGCAGACGGCATTAACGCAATATTCCATGGAGCATCTGGAAGCCATCGGGCTGTTAAAAATGGATTTTCTCGGACTGCGAACGTTATCAATCATCGAACGGACTCTGATGTGGATCAAGGAGCAGACAGGAATTGAGCTTGATTTTCATAAGCTGTCAATCGATGATCCGGCTACCTACGAAATGCTGGGTAGAGGAGACACAACAGGTGTATTTCAAATGGAATCTCCCGGGGTTCGCAAGGTGCTTAAGGAGCTGCGACCGTCGGGGTTTGAGGATATTATTTCAGTAGTCGCGCTGTACCGTCCAGGCCCAATGGAATTCATCCCGCGTTTTATACAAGGTAAGCACGGGGAAATCGAAGTGGAATACCCGCATGCGGATCTGGAGCCGATCCTGCGTGATACGTACGGAATTATTGTGTATCAAGAGCAAATCATGCAAATTGCTTCCCAAATGGCCGGCTTCAGTCTGGGCGAAGCGGATTTGCTGCGTCGGGCCGTAAGCAAGAAGAAGCGTGAGGTACTTGACGAGGAACGTGCGCATTTTGTTAAAGGCAGCCAATCGCTTGGTTATAGTGCAGCTGAAGCGAACAAGGTCTACGATATGATCGTCCGCTTCGCCGATTACGGATTTCCGCGCGCGCATGCTACCGCTTATGGAGTGCTGGCTTTTCAAACGGCTTATCTCAAGGCTCATTACCCGGTTCAGTTTATGGCATCGATGCTGACAGCTGTGATGGGTAATCACAATAAAGTAGCTGAATATGTCGATGAATGTCGTCGGATGGGTATTGCTGTACTGCCGCCTGATGTCAACGAGAGCGGGATCGTCTTCACTCCAGCAAAGCAGCCGCAATCGCTCGAAGAGTTGGAGGATAATCCGGTCAGTTTTGGAGCTATACGGTTTGGACTAGCTGCCATCAAAAATGTAGGCACGCATGCGATTGAAACCATTATGCAGGAGCGCAGCAGCGATGAAGGCCCATTTGAGAGCTTGATTGATCTGTGCCGTCGTGTGGATTTACGAGTGTGCAACAAACGTGTATTGGAATCACTCATTCAAGGAGGCGCAGCTGGTTCCTTACCGGGTCATCGCGCCCAGCAGCTTGCGATGCTTGAGGATACGATCAATGCTGCGCTCAAATGGCGAAAGGAACGCGACGATCTTCAGCTGCATTTGTTTGGCTTTGTTGAGGATGTGAACTGGGATGTCGAATATCCGCAGATTGCGCCCTACACCATGACTCAACAGCTGGAGTTTGAAAAGGAGTTGCTGGGTCTTTATATCTCGGGCAGTCCGCTTGATGATTACGAGCAGGTACTGAGAGAGCTGGAGATCGATCTGCTGCATTACCTGCCGGAAATGCCGGATCACAGTGAGGTGATAGTAGCGGGCTTGGTGCTCTCCAGCAAAACAATCGTGACCAAGAAGGGCCAGCCGATGGCCTTTATGGAGCTGGAGGATCGCGTTTCCAAGGTCGAGGTCGTGCTGTTCCCGGAGGTTTGGAAGCAATATGCCCCGCTCGTTCAAAAGGGGAAGCCGGTGCTCATTAAAGCTAAGCTGCAGCAGGGTGATGAGGAGGTTAAGCTGCTGGCGGATCAGTTATTTGCCTTAAATGATCCTGAGCTGCTGGCGAACGCAATGCGACGTCCAGCTGCTCCTACCCATAAGCCAGGCAGCAGGACAGTCAGCAAGCCGGATAAAGGAAAAAGCACAAATGAACGAACCGTGACTCCACCTGCTGCGCGTGAGGTACAGCCGAATAAGGCAGTAAGTCCCCCTTCGAACCAGCGAGTTTATATCAAAATTTCACCTGCCCATGAGCAGCAGCGCATATTATCCAGTCTGAAGGAGCTTCTGCTGCAGCATCAGGGATCGTTATCTGTTGTTCTCTATTACGAAAGCAGCCAAAAAACACTCAGCTTAAACGATCAATTTAACGTAAAGCCGTCTCCGAAGCTGATTCAGGTTATCGAAGATTTATTGGGCAAGGATACAGCGAGAGTAAAATAGCAGCGTGTGATCACAAAAAATCCGGGAAAATGCCGGATTTTATTTTTTTAGCAGGAATTTACCATATATTGTTGAATAACAGTTGTTGTGGTTCCAAAGTAATGGTTCTAAAGGCTGCATAAGTGGATGGAATGTTATGAATTGAAGGAGAGAGGAAGATGGTAATGAAAAGTAAAAGGTTAGTTTGTATAATGCTATCCTTGTTGTTGTTTCAGTGCTCCACTTTTACCGCAGCAGCAGTTGATAATGTGCTGCAAAATCAGGCCGTCAATGGTGGTGTGATTAATCAAAATATTGTGTTCGTTGATTTGAAGACTGATCATTGGGCATATGAGGCGATATCCGATTTGTCCAAAAAAGGATACATCAACGGTTATGAGGATGAAACGTTCAAACCTGACAACTCAATTACCAGAGAAGAATTTGCCAAGCTCATTGCGACTACTTTTTATTTGGATATACCTTCACCCAAAGCGCCTTCCTATTATGATGTTCAAACTGACAAATGGTCGTATCCGTATGTGGAAGCAGCCAAAGATTTTTTAACCGGCTATTATCCTCCTGGAGGCAAAGCGTTTTTTAGCCCGGAAATTAAAGCTACTCGCGAAGATGTTGCGGTTGCATTAGTCAAAACTTTGGGACTCACCACCAACGACCTGACCAACAAAAATATATTGGATCGAAAATTTAAAGATGTAAGCAAAGTTTCCTACGGAATAAGGGATTATGTTGCGATAGCTACCGAAAGATCTTTAATCAGTGGATATGAAGATGGTACATTCCGTCCTGACAAGCCTATAACTCGCGCAGAAATCGCCACGCTTTTGTATAGAGCCATTAAGACATCGGCCAAAGATCAAGGTGATGGACCACTTCTTAAAGTAAGTGTTCCTGAAAAAACGTCAAATTCTACTGTATACATATCAGGAACAGTTAGTAACAATGCAAAGGTAACGATCAATGGCAAAGATGTAACGAAGATCATAGACGGTCAATTTAAAGAAGGGTTTAAGTTAGAGAAGGAAGGGAGCTATGAGCTAACTATCATTGCCACATTATCCAGTGGAAAAACAAACACGATAGTCAAAAAAGTGACGTATGAAATCGAAGGTCCAGAGTTAAAGATTGATGATATTCCAGAAACCACAAGCTCACAGACGATATCGATATCGGGTACGGTAACGGATAAGAACGATTCGTTTCCTACCGTATATTTGAATGATGAGAAAATCCACGGTAGCAATTATTTTTCAAAGAGTGACATTGTACTTGTCGAAGGTGAGAACATTCTGGTGTTCAAAGCGAAAAACAGTTTGGATAAAGTGACCACAATTACAAAAAAGATTACCTTTACAGCGGGAGGTCCGACTCTTAAGATAGATGAAATCCCGGAGACAACGAACTCACAGACGATATCGATATCGGGTACGGTAACGGATAAGAACGATTCGTTTCCTACCGTCTATTTAAATGATGAGAAAATTGGCGGCAGCAGTTATTTTTCGAAGAGTGATATTGTGCTGGTCGAGGGTGAGAACATTCTGGTCTTCAAAGCGAAAAACAATGTGGATAAAGTGACGACAATTACAAAAAAGATTACTTTTACAGCAGGAGGTCCGATTCTCAAGGTAGATGATATCCCGGAGACAACGAACTCACAGACGATATCCATATCAGGAACGGTGACGGACAAGAATGATTCGTTTCCAACCGTCTATTTAAATGATGAGAAGATCGGTGGCAGCAGTTATTTTTCAAAGAGAGACATCGTACTGGCTGAGGGTGAGAACATTCTGATTTTCAAAGCGAAAAACAGCGTGGGTAAAGTGACCACAGTAACCAAAAGGATCACCTTTACAGCGGGAGGTCCCATTCTCAAGGTAGATTATATTCCAGAGAAAACCTCGTCTAGCAAGATATCGGTATCAGGAACAGTAACAGATAAGAACGATTCGTTTCCGCTTGTGTATTTAAATGATGAGAAAATCGGCGGCAGCAGCTATTTTTCCAAGTATGATATTCCCTTAAAAGCGGGTGAAAACACGTTTGTATTTAAAGCTGTTAATAACCTTGGAAAGAGCTCGACGGTGACAAAAAGCGTTTATTACCAAAAGTAATCAGGGGTTGGCAGGCATGATTTCTGTTAAGATTTGTCTTGTTTGATGGAGCATTTATGCCCAAACGAGCGGTCCAAGCAGAGAGAATGTCTGCTTGTTTTCTCTCCAAAGTTAATTTCTTGCGATAAAAAGATAAGTTATGCTATCATTAGTGCATTATGTTCGGGAGGTCTTGTTTCATGTGGACCGTTATTTATATTGCGCCAACTGCCAAAATTGCAGATCGAATTAAGGAAAAGCTGACGGAAGAAGGCTTTCTTGTTCAAGTACGGGCGATTAACATGACTAAGAATCAATTTGAAATCGTGGTTCCTGAAGGTGAAGTGGAAGAAGTGCAGGACGTACTCAACTCCATTTTGCATAGACATTAACGTGAGAATGAAGGACCGCATTTGAACAACAACAGCAAGTGAGGTGTAGCCGTGCAATTTAAAGACTTTTTTCAGAAAAAAAAGTATGCGACCATTCCAGGCGCCAATAGAACTACCGTGCCGCGGGTCGATGAGAACGGGGAAAACATTCCTGACGACAAGCCCAAGAGGGAAATTCCCGAAGGCTTGATGAATAAATGTCCGAAGTGTGCAACGATTCAATTTTCCAAGGAGCTGGAAAAGAATCTCAAGGTGTGCAGCACATGTGGATACCATTTCAAATTAAGTGCGGTTGAGCGGATCCAGATGGTCATGGATGAGGGCCGTTTTTTTGAATATGACAGTGAAATGATTTCCGAGGACCCGCTGGAATTCCCGGATTATGTGAACAAATATCGTAAAGCAGTGGACACGACCGGCATGAACGATGCGGTTATTACCGGCGAAGGCACGATTGGCGGATTTCCGGTTGTTGCCGCGGTGATGAGCTTCGATTTTATGGGCGGTACCCTGGGCTCGGTTGTTGGGGAAAAAGTGACATCAGCAATTGAGCTTGCGATACAGAAGAAGTATCCGATCATCATCTTCTCCACCTCGGGTGGCGCGAGGATGCAGGAGAGTATCCTCAGTCTGATGCAGATGGCCAAAACAAGTGCTGCCTTGGCACAGTTGAACGAGCAGGGCGGCTTGTTTATTTCCGTGATTACGGACCCTACCTTCGGGGGCGTATCTGCTAGCTATGCCATGCTGGGCGACTATATTATTGCTGAGCCGGGCGCAGCCTTTGGATTTACGGGACGCCGTGTTATTGAACAGACCATTCGTCAAAAGCTGCCCGACAATTTCCAAACCTCTGAATTTAACTTAAGCCACGGTCAGGTGGATATGGTAGTGGTACGTAAGGATATGAAAAGCACTTTGATCCGCTTGCTGGATTTGCACGTCGTAAAGGGGGATTTGTAGAATGGCAGGTGAATTACCCTTTGAACAGCCATTGCTGGAGCTGAAGGCTAAGATCGAGGAATTGCGTAATTTTGGATCTGAAAGGCAAATGGATTTTTCCGATGAGATTGCCCGCCTGGAGAATCGCTACGAGCAATTAGCGGCCGAGCTGTATAGCAGTATGTCCACATCCCAAAAAATGCAGCTGGCCCGTCATCCGCAGCGGCCGACAACACTTGATTATATCCAGCTTATTTTTACCGATTATATGGAGCTGCATGGCGACCGCTTATACGGCGATGATCTGGCTATTATTGGTGGCTTGGCGAGGCTCGGTGGCATTCCTGTTACCGTGATCGGGCATCAAAAGGGCAAGGATACGAAGGATAATATTGCCCGCCACTTCGGCATGCCTCATCCAGATGGCTTGCGTAAAGGCTTGCGCTTGATGAAGCAGGCGAACAAGTTCAAGCGACCTATCATTACCTTTATTGATACACCAGGAGCTTATCCGGGTAGTGCAGCGGAGGAACGCGGACAAGGCGAGGCTATCGCCAGAAACCTGATGGAGATGGCTTCTTTTGGCGTGCCGATTCTATGTGTGGTCATCGGTGAAGGCGGCAGCGGCGGGGCATTGGCTCTCGGTGTCGGCAATCGCGTTTTTATGCTTGAGAATTCAATCTATTCGGTCAGCACGCCGGAAGCGGCTTCCTCGATTTTGTACAAGGATGCTACAAGATCAGGTGAAGCGGCCGAGGCGATGAAAATAACTGCCGATCATATTTTGAAATTAGGCGTTATTGATGCGATTATCCCTGAGCCACGCGGCGGTGCCCATCGCGATCTGGCGTCTTTGGCAGAGGTCATTAAAGAAACCTTAATAAATAATTTGCAGGAGTTGGTTGTTCTTTCAGAGAAAGAGCTAGTAGAAGACCGTTATAAGAAATTCAGGAAAATCGGAAGGTTTACTTACACTCAGGAGGGTAATCACAATCATGCGTAAAACGAAAATAGTATGTACCATCGGTCCGGTAAGTGAGTCACTGGAAATGTTTAAAAAGCTTATCAACGGCGGAATGAACGTATGCCGTTTGAACTTCTCGCACGGCGATTTTGAAGAGCACGGCAACCGGATCAAGAACGTTCGTCAGGCTGCTGAGGAGCTGAATAAGACCGTTGCTATTCTATTGGATACCAAAGGCCCGGAAATTCGTACAGGCAAGCTGAAGGACGATCAGAAGGTTGAGCTTGTGCAGGATCAGTTTATCACGCTAACAACTGAGGAAATTATCGGAGATGCGAACCGTGTGCATATCACTTATGCCGATTTGCCAAGAGATGTCAGAGTCGGCGCAACCATCCTGATCGATGACGGTTTAATCGGTTTAGAGGTTGTAGACAAAACCTTTACTGAAATCAAATGCCGCATTGTCAATGGCGGTCTATTGGGCGGTAAAAAAGGTGTTAACGTACCAGGCGTTAAAATTAATCTTCCCGGTATTACGGAAAAGGATGCTAACGATATCATCTTTGGTATCGAGCAAGGTGTCGATTTTATCGCTGCTTCATTCGTACGTAAGGCTAGCGACGTTATCGAAATTCGTGAAATTTTGGAGCGTCACAACGCTACTCATATCCAAATCATATCCAAAATCGAAAACCAGGAGGGTGTCGATAACCTGGATGAAATTTTGGAGGTTTCCGATGGCTTAATGGTTGCTCGTGGCGATCTTGGTGTGGAAATTCCGGCTGAAGATGTGCCAATCGTACAAAAAGCGATGATCAAGAAATGTAATCAAGCCGGTAAACCGGTTATTACAGCAACGATGATGTTGGATTCCATGCAGCGCAATCCGCGCCCAACCCGTGCGGAAGCAAGTGACGTGGCCAATGCGATTTTTGACGGAACAGATGCTGTGATGCTGTCCGGTGAAACAGCAGCCGGGAAATATCCGCTTGAGTCCGTTATGATGATGGCTCGTATTGCTGAGCGTGCAGAGAGTGCGTTGGAGCACCGTGAAATTTTTATTCGTCAAAGCAATGCACAACAAAAAACGGTAACCGAAGCGATCTCGCAAGCGGTAGCCAATTCTGCACTGGATCTGGAAGCCAAAGCGATATTGACTTCTACGGAAAGTGGCTATACTGCTCGTATGGTGTCCAAATACCGTCCGAAAGCACCAATTATTGCAGTCACTCCAATTGACCATGTACTGCGTCGCTTATCGCTGGTGTGGGGCGTTATCCCGGTTAAGGGCGAGCATTGTGAAACTACGGACGAGCTGTTCAGCCACGCGGTTGACAGCAGCTTGGATGCAGGACTCGTGAGTCTTGGTGATCTGGTTGTTATTACGGCTGGTGTGCCAGTAGGCCGCTCAGGAACGACGAACCTGATTAAGGTTCATCAAATTGGTGATATGATTGCCAAAGGTCAAGGCATCGGAACACAAATTGCAACAGGTACAGTAGTTGCAGCCAAAAGTGCAGAAGAAGCTAATGCCAAGGCAGTTGAAGGCTGCATCCTGGTTACCGTAACAACGGATAAGGACTATATGCCTGCGATCGAAAAAGCATCCGCGATTATCACCGAAACAGGTGGAATCACCTCACATGCAGCAGTGGTTGGTATCTCGCTCAGCAAAACCGTTGTTGTTGGGGTTGAACGTGCTTTGGAGCTCATTAAAGACGGCACGGAAGTGTCGATTTATCCAGAGGTTGGTGTGATCTACTCCGGAAGCGCACGCGTTCTTTAATTAACAGGTATACCGTAATCAAAAGAGTGAACTCGATAAGCATGTCGGTTTCACTCTTTTTTTGCGACTATATAAGCAGTAGAACGTGTTCCAATGATGGATTGCAGCCGGAAGAGTGAGAAGAAAGCTAACTTGGGATGATAGAAGGCAGGAGGTATGAATGAAACTATGGAATTATCGGCATGGTTTGCATATACTTTAAGAGTACGTTACCAGGAAACGGATCAGATGGGCGTTGTTTACCATACGAATTATGTCAATTGGTTTGAAATCGGACGAACCGAGCTCATTCGTTCTATGGGCATGACGTACAAAGAGATAGAGGAAAAGGGCGTATTACTGCCCCTGATCGATTTGCAGATGCAGTTTAAGCTTCCTGCCAAGTATGATGATCTGATTACGATACGAACCCGGATTGCGGAATACTCGAGCATTCGATTGCATTTTGATTCCGAGATCCGCCGTGGGGAAGAATTGCTGGTCAGCGGGAGCACCAAGCATGTATGGGTCAATCGGGTATGGAAACCGACGCGCATTGACAGGGCCTTACCCGAGTTATATGCTTTGATACATAACCAACCATGACAGTTTACAAATAATTAACATAAATCGCATCTTCTGTTGACATTGTCGAGCTACGATGAAAATAGCAGAATGAGAGTAGAAATAGCGCGAAAGCTATCGAATTTCATTTTGAAACTGGTCGAATTCTATGGAGGTTACGCAACATTATGAGAGAGATCGCGGCGCCTAGAGAAAGAGAAGCATCGTCTAATTATATTAACCGTGATTTAAGCTGGCTTGAGTTTAATTGGCGTGTATTGCAAGAAGCTCAGGATGCGGAAACGCCTTTACTGGAAAGAGCCAAGTTTCTGGCCATCGTAGCGTCCAATTTGGATGAGTTTATGAGTGTGCGGGTTGCGGGTATTAAAGATCAGATTAAAGCGGGTTACATAAAAAAAGACTTTACCGGCTATACCCCAGCGGGCTTGTTCAAACGTATTATGAAGCGGTCAGCCAAAATGGTATCCGAGCAGTATAAATCATACCGCGATGTTTCCAGACAATTGGCTAAAGAAGGCATTATATTTACGGATTATGAGGACTTGAATATAAGTCAGCGCAAAGCGATGGATATTTATTTTCATGATATTGTGTTTCCGGTGTTGACACCGATGGCTGTGGATCAGAGCCGCCCGTTTCCTTTGGTGCATACACAGGCTGTCTACTTGGCTGTTGTATTAATGAAGGAGGGCGATGATCCGGAGGAGGAGCCGTATTTTGCCATTGTACAGGTTCCTTCCAATTTGGCCCGTTGTATTGAGGTGCCCGCCAGATCGAATAGCAAGAAGCATGAATTTGTATTGCTTGAGGATTTGATTGAACATCATATTAAGACTTTATTTTCGGGTTATACGCCGATTTCAGTGCATGGCTTCCGATTGACACGTAATGCCGATTTAACTCTGAACGAGGAAGGCGCCGAGGATCTGCTTGAAGAGATCGAGAAGGAACTTCGTCGCCGCCGTTGGGGCGCGCCTGTAAGGCTTGAGGTTCAAAAGGGCATTCATGCTTACGCGCTGACTCAATTGATGGACGAATTTGAGGTCACCGATAATTCTATTGAGATAGATGGTCCGTTAGATTTAAGCTTCTTGATGAAGCTGGCCTTTTCCTTAAAAGGTTACGATAATCTTAAATATAAACCGATTGAGCCGGTATATCCGTCGGAGCTGCTCGAAGTTGAGGACATATTCGGGAAGCTGAAGCAGCAGGATGTACTGCTCTATCATCCGTATGAATCCTTTGACGCCGTAACCGATTTTGTTGTACAGGCTGCCTATGACGCGGATGTGTTGGCTATCAAAATGACATTGTACCGGGTCAGCGGCAATTCTCCTTTGATCCAGGCGTTGGCAAGAGCGGCTGAATCGGGCAAGCAGGTAACAGTGGTCGTTGAGCTTAAAGCCCGCTTTGATGAAGAACGTAATATAGCATGGGCAAGAAAGCTGGAGCAGTCCGGATGTCATGTTGTTTATGGACTGGTAGGTTTAAAAACGCATGCCAAGATCACCTTGGTTGTCCGTCAGGAGCCAGATGGCTTACGTCGTTATGTCCACGTCGGTACGGGAAATTATAATGATAGCACGGCTAAACTCTACACAGATATTGGTCTGTTTACATCTGATCCGATCATTGGTGAGGATGCGTCGGCTCTGTTCAATGAGGTTACCGGCTATTCGGCACCTCATAACTGGAAAGCATTTGGGGTCGCGCCTACGGTGATGAAGGATAGACTATTTGAGAAAATTCGCCGTGAAGCCCAGCATGCAGTCGAAGGTAGACCAGCCCGTATCATTGCCAAGCTGAATTCACTATCCAATCAGGAAATGATCGACGAGTTATATGAGGCATCCAAGGCAGGTGTCAAAATCGAGCTTATCGTTCGCGGAGTGTGTTGTTTACGGCCGGGTGTAGAGGGCTTGAGTGAAAATATTAGTGTGATTAGTATCGTAGACCGTTTTCTGGAGCATTCGCGTATTATTTATTTTGAAAACGGCGGAGAGAACGAGATGTACCTGTCCAGCGCGGATTGGATGACAAGAAACCTGACGAAACGAATTGAACTGACTTGCCCGGTATTCGATCAGGATTTACGCAAGATCCTGATGCGAATACTGGAGTTGAGCCTGGGCGATAACGTGAAAGCTCGGATGCTGCAGCCCAATGGCATGTATGCAAGGGTCATCAACGAGGCTCCGCCGCTAAGAAGCCAGTTTGAAGCGATGAAAATCAAAGTCTGGAAAAAGAAATCTCACACCTGATTAAAGGTTTGGAATGAGAATTTCATATTCCATATTTTATGAAAATCTTTTTCTGCATTATCGACCTCTCTGTATTCGACAGAGGGGTTATATTTGATTGCGGCAGCAATATGAAGCTGTTTCCCCTCCACCGCTGCCCGGATCGAAGAGATAGCTTGTGTTTCCGAAGCATCCAAAGCGATCGCAATTTGCAGTAAAGTGCCCAGCTTGGTGATAACGTCGACATCGGTTTCGTGCAAAACATCTTTGTGCTGCTGATAGGTTTGATGAACCTTGCCTTTTGTTTTGTAAGAAGCGATGCATGCGCATAACAGAATTTCCCGATGGCTCAAGCCATTGAGAGGGGAATGGGCAATCATATAAAAGGAATGCTTGGCAAATTGGTAATAATTCATCGACACGCCGATACGGTGCAGCAAAGCCGCTGTATGCAGGCATAGTCGCATTCTGCTGTCATATTGATGAATTCCCTGAAGTGCATCGTACAATAGCACAGCATGGCCTGCAACCTGCTCCAGATGCTCGATTGGGGCACTTGCGTGCAGTCCGAGCAAATTCGTTGTGCTTTGCTTTAGAATGCTTGACGCCGTTAACTGTGGAGCAGGCAAATATTGTCCATGAAAAAGCCCGTCGCGAAGACCTGCGCCGCTAATCACATAATGGCTGCACTTGGCTGCCTGAAAGATCGTATCCAAAATAAGCATGCCTGGAATAATAATATCAACACGATCCTTGGACAGTCCGTCTACCTTTTTCCGTTTGTCGGTAGACAGGGACGGCAGCCACTTCACCAACTGCTCCATTTCGACAGCTTCCATTTTATAATTATGAGTGCGAGACAAAGAATACTTTCGTTTCTTCTGGCTGATTTTACTCAGACTGCGAATCGTACCGCCCATTCCCACCAGCGGAAGCTGGGGATGCTGTTCAATCCAGGGTTCTTCTGTAATCGCAGTAAGCACCATAAGTCGGATATTTTTGAGCTGTTCCTCGTTCAAGCTGCCATCCATAGAAAATTTCCTTGCCGTATTGACGGCTCCAAAAGGAAAGGACACGCTTTGTTCCAGCTTGCGATTTCTAAAAAGGCTGACTTCTGTACTGCCGCCCCCAATATCAACCAATATGCCATCCTCGATATCAAGAGAATTGCTCATCCCGAGAAATCCGATTGTAGCTTCATCCTCTCCGGACAATAGCTCTACCTCTATCCCACTTTCTTGCAGCAGCTGATCGATAATTTCTTGCGAATTGGCCGCATTGCGAATAGCTGCTGTAGCTGCTGCGCGGATCTCAGTGACCTGGTTAGCCTGACAGATCTGTTTAAATTGGATTAAAATATCAACGATATCCCGGATATCTGGCGTATGCAGTATTTGATCGGAGCCGATCCTTGAACTTAAGCGTGCAGACTGCTTGAACTCGCCGATAACCCGGTGAGCCTGATGGTGGTTGAGTTCGTAAATGGCAAGGCGAATCGAGTTGGAACCGATATCAATGATGCCGATTCTGCGATTGTTTCCCATGATGAGCCCCCATGACATTTTAGTATTGCAAACAAGTTCATTTTACCATCGTTTGCCCTCAGCGCAAGTTTTTTAAGAACCAGGCCCAAGCCATCCAGCGGAACATCCTGAAGGAATGCAGGCATTGGCATATAGGAGAGTGCGTTCAGGGCTGCCATACAATCAATAAGGTACAAGCTGAATATCCTGTATGAAGGAGATGATGCGAGGTGAAAGTACAGGATTTTATCAATATACTAGCCCCTATGGCTGTCTCTGAGCAGAGGCGTACCGGCATTCTGGCCAGTATTACGATTGCACAGGGCGCTGTTGAATCGGGTTGGGGTGCAGCAGCGCCAGGCAATAACCTGTTTGGGATCAAAGGCAGCGGACAGGAATTCGTGACAACAGAATATACCAATGGTCATTTCGTCAAAATAATTGGCGGTTTCCGGACTTATGATACATGGGAAGGCTCTGTGATCGATCATAGTGAATTTTTGATAGCGAACAGCAGGTACAAGGTGTCCGGCTTTTTTGAACGCTGCAAAGAGCTTGATTATATTGGGGCTGCTGGCTGCTTACAAAATGCGGGGTATGCGACTGATCCGAAGTATGCGGTAAAATTGATCCAAATCATTCAGGCAAACCGGCTGGACAACTATGATATTTTGGAGGTTGAGGACGATATGCCAAAGCTGGATCCAGGTGTGGCACTTACGATGATTAATACGTTTTTAAAGCCTTCATGGGCTGCTGCCGATGCACAGCTCAAGGCCGCTCAGGATAGCAATAAGGCAGCAGCTTGGAAGGAGCAAAGGGACTATTATGCATGGCTTGCAAACAGCTTGCGGGATGCATCCGGTCTGCCCAGAGAGTAGATCAGCAAGTTTACACATAACAAAGCCCTCTTTCCTTGTTAGGATTGAGGGCGATTTACTGCATGCTATAGAATTAGAAGCGGTTACCCGAAATTTGCTGCTCCGCGATTTGAACCAACCGCCGAACCATATGGCCGCCAATTGCTCCCGTATCACGAGTAGCCATGTAGCCATAATAACCGTCTGCTGGAATTTGAATTCCAAGCTCTTGTGCAACCTCATATTTCAATTGTTCCAATGCCTGTGCTGCTTGCTGCACAACTAACTGATTGCTGCTTCTCGACTGACCTGCTGCCATGTTAAGCCCTCCTTTAAATTTTCAACTAAATCTATATTCCCCCATCATTTCCCTGATTATTCATACCTATCAGACATGGTAAAATCGTAACAGGGTGATGCTAATGTTTATCGCGCCAATGCTACTAAACTCCCGCGAGAAACCTTTTTCTGATCAGGCTTATTTATTTGAGCCGAAAATTGACGGACACCGATTGATACTATCAAAGAGTGGGGAAGAGACCCGTCTATTTACAGAACATCAAAATGAATGCACTTCACAGTATCCCGAGCTATGGGACGTCCCGATTGAGGGCGATGTGGTCCTTGATGGGGAGGTCTGCTATAGAGATCCGGAATCCGAACAATTTAATTTTGAGTTGGTCATGGAGCGGCTTCAAATAACAAATAAAACTAAAATTCAGGCTTTCAGAAATCAAAGTCCAGTTAGCTACGTAGTCTGGGATATTCTTGTTCACAAAGGTCGAGATCTTCGACAGCTTTCCTTGATGAAGCGCCGTTCCATCCTGGAATCAGTTTTATTACCGAATGATTATTTCAGTGTGGTTAATCAGATTGAAGAACGCGGTGAGGACTTATATGAATCGATGGTAGAGAAGTCGATGGAAGGCATTGTGGCCAAACGGAAAAGCAGCGTCTATGTGTCGCGGCGGTCCCACGATTGGCTGGCAATCATGAATTATCAATATACGGATGTGTATGTAGCAGGTTATCGTAAAGATGAGTTTGGCTGGCTTGCCCATGTGAAGGAGAATGGGAAAATGCGGCCCGCAGGCATCATTGAGCAGGGAGTGAGTCCATCTCATAAAAAAGCTTTTGATGCTATCAGCAAGAAGCTGGAGAACGGTGAAGATCAAAACTTTGTTTATTTAGATCCACGTATTCAAGTTAAAGTTCAATTTAGCAGCTGGACGCGTCATGGGATGCTCAGAGCACCGAGTTTTGTGGATTTTATAGTGTGAATGGAAGCTCCGGAACAGCTGCCCGGGGCTTCTTGGTTTTTAAGTTATCGAGAGATAGCATAAGTTTATTGTACCGATAATGAACTTTTATGTGTGTATTTGTTCACATTGCTTGGTAAATCATTTATAGTAGAATAGTAAGATTGATGAGAATGGCCATCCTGCGCTCAAGTTGCATTAGGATATGTGTTATGTGATATAGTTATCTATATCGTTATGTATAGGTTATGAATTGAACGTAAAGGAGAGATTGCTTTGACTGCTACCAAAGGATTGGAAGGTATTGTCGCAACAACATCCTCAATCAGCTCCATCATTGATGGTGTCCTTACTTATCGGGGGATCGACATCGATGATTTGGCCGAGAATGCTACATTTGAAGAGGTTGCGTATTTACTCTGGTATGGTAAATTACCGAATGCTTCTGAGTTAGCGCAATTAATCGCAGATTTTAATAAGTTTGCACCCATCCCTGCTCAGGTTATCGAGCAACTGAAGCTTTATCCGAAGGAAGCCAATTCAATGGCAGCACTTCGTTCAGCGGTTTCCTGTTTGGCTTTGTACGATGAAGAAGCCAACGATATGTCACCTGAGTCGAATTTGCGTAAAGCCATCAAGCTGCAAGCGCAGATTCCGACAATCATCGCAGCTTTTGCCCGTATTCGTGAAGGTAAGGAGCCTGTTGCGCCTAAACAGAGCCAATCCATCGCGGAGAGCTTTTTGTACATGCTGATTGGTACAGAACCAGATAAAGTAGCCATTCAGGCATTGGACACGGCGTTGGTGCTTCATGCTGACCATGAATTGAACGCTTCAACTTTTGCCGCGCGTGTTACTGTTGCGACATTATCGGATATTTATTCCGGTGTAACTTCAGCAATCGGTGCATTGAAGGGGCCTCTTCATGGTGGTGCGAACGAAGCTGTAATGGCGATGCTCGAAGACATTGATTCGCTTGACAACGTAGACAGCTATGTTCATGATAAGCTGAACAACAAGCAGAAGATCATGGGCTTTGGACACCGCGTTTACAAAAATGGCGATCCACGTGCCAAGCATTTGCAAAAAATGTCTCAGGAGCTGGGCAAAATTACCGGTAACCTGAAGTGGTACGAAATGTCGATAAAGATTGAAGATATTGTCACTGGCGAGAAGGGCTTGAAGCCGAATGTTGATTTTTACTCAGCATCCGTATATACTTCCCTGGAAATTCCGCGTGACTTGTTTACACCGATCTTTGCGATCAGCCGTGCATCCGGATGGACCGCGCACATTTTGGAGCAATACGAGAATAACCGTTTGATCCGTCCGCGTGCTGAATACAATGGTCCTGTGAGCCAAAAGTATATTACAATCGAAAATCGTTAATCTTTTGATCAACCGAATTACTGCAATCAACGGGTTGTTACTGCTGTTCTGTCCTATTCGTGTGAATCAGGACAAGCGCAGTAGCTCCCGTTCAATTTTGTGTAATTATGCACCTATTCTAAGGAGGAACTAATACCCATGGCTAAATTCGAAAAATACGCATTACCAACTGAAGGCGAAAAAATTACTATCGTTGATGGTGTTCTAAATGTACCTAACAACCCGATCATCCCTTTCATCGAAGGCGATGGCACAGGTCCTGATATTTGGGCTGCTTCCAAGCGCGTATTGGATGCTGCAGTTGAGAAAGCATATAATGGCGAGAAAAAAATCGCTTGGTATGAAGTATTTGCTGGTCAAAAAGCATTCGATAAATTTGAAAGCTGGTTGCCTAACGATACTTTAACAGCAATTCGTGAATACATAGTGGCTATTAAAGGGCCATTAACGACTCCGGTTGGCGGCGGTATCCGTTCTTTGAACGTTGCACTTCGTCAAGAATTGGATCTGTATGTATGCTCCCGTCCAGTTCGTTATTTCACAGGCGTACCGTCCCCGGTTAAACGTCCTGAGCTAGTAGATATGATCATTTTCCGTGAAAATACTGAAGATATTTATGCTGGTATCGAGTGGGAAGCCGGTTCTGCTGAAGTGAAAAAAGTGATCGATTTCTTGCAAAACGAAATGGGTGTTAAAAACATTCGCTTCCCGGAAACTTCCGGTATCGGTGTAAAACCTGTTTCCTCCGAAGGTACAGAGCGTTTGGTGCGCGGCGCTATCGAGTACGCAATCAAACACAAACGCAAAACTTTGACATTGGTACACAAAGGCAACATCATGAAATACACAGAAGGCGCGTTCAAAAACTGGGGTTATGAGCTGGCTGAAAAAGAATTCGGCGAGCAAACCTTCACATGGAATCAATACGACAGAATTAAAGCAGAAAAAGGTACGGACGCTGCTAACCAGGCACAAAAAGAAGCAGAAGCTGCTGGCAAAATCATCGTTAAAGATGCTATCGCTGACATCGCTCTTCAACAAGTATTGACTCGTCCTACTGATTTTGACGTTATCGCAACATTGAACCTGAACGGCGACTACCTGTCCGATGCTTTGGCAGCACAAGTTGGCGGAATCGGTATCGCACCAGGAGCTAATATCAACTATGTAACTGGGCATGCTATCTTTGAAGCGACACATGGTACAGCTCCTAAATATGCTGGTTTGGACGTAGTTAACCCAGGTTCCGTTATTTTGTCCGGCGTAATGATGCTTGAGCACTTGGGCTGGTTGGAAGCAGCTGAGCTGATCTACAAAGGCATGGAAACTTCGATTCACAACAAAACCGTTACTTATGACTTCGCACGTTTGATGGAAGGCGCAACTGAAGTGAAATGCTCCGAGTTCGCTAACCAAATCATTAAACATATGGAATAGAAGGGCATCCCCCTAAATCCCCCTTTGTAAGGGGGACCCCAGGGGTTTCGCCCCCTGGACGACGATAGAGCATCTTTCTGCGAGTGATCTCGGGGATTGGGTGTTCTTGAGCGTCTGGGGTACATGGAACGCGACTGTCAGCAGCAAGATTCGTTACACGAAGCTTGCTGCTGACTCGCTATCATGCGGGATAGCGTTGTGGAGAAAGTTGAGGTGTTGGGAACGCGACCGTCTGCGGTGGCTTTGCTTCGCAAAGCACCCCACAGACACGCTTCCAAGCGCCGCGGTTTCTCGAAGGTAGTTTAGCTGTGAAACACGTTCGTCAATGAGAGCTTCAGCTTTGCGAAGCATCGCATTGACGAACTGCCATTTCATGCTCCTACAGAATTGATGTGTGTGGCTTTTAGGTGCTTTAGCTTGCTTGAGCCATCTTTAGACTGTTCTTGAGCTTGCTTAGTATTTGGTTCTAGATTTTGCTTTGCTTTTAGCAGCCCTAGACCTTGTTACGCCTGGGGTATAATCGAGGCGAATCTTTCTACACTCAACGAGTGAAAGGTTGATGGACTTTGTGAACTTGACTTAACTCCAAATCGTGCGAAAAGGAGTTAGGGATTGTGCCGTAGAGTTTACGTGCCGCCTTTGAAACTGTGTTCCCACCGCTTCATCTAATAATAAGAACACAGTTTCAACAGCGGCCGGAGGCACATCCCTAATCCTGAAAGCCTACTTTTGGACGTTATGACCTTAATCACTAAATCTTTAATCTTTAACCTCTCATCCCCCAATAAACCATTTCAGGAGGCTAACTATTATGGCAATTCAACGTAAAAAAATTACCGTTGTAGGCGCAGGTTTCACAGGGGCAACAACTGCATTCTTGGCAGCACAGAAAGAACTGGGAGACGTCGTTCTGCTGGACATCCCGCAATTGGAAAACCCAACAAAGGGTAAAGCTTTGGATATGCTCGAAGCTTCCCCGGTTCAAGGCTTTGACAGCAACATCGTAGGCACTTCCAACTACGACGATACAGCGAACTCCGATATCGTAATCATCACAGCAGGTATTGCTCGTAAACCAGGTATGAGCCGTGATGACCTTGTTAACACCAATGCAGGTATCGTAAGATCCGTTTGTGAAAATGTAAAAAGAACGAGTCCTAACTCCATCGTCATCATTTTGAGCAACCCGGTTGATGCTATGACATATGTAGCTTACGAGGCTTTGGGTTTCCCGAAAAACCGTGTAATCGGTCAATCCGGCGTATTGGATACAGCTCGTTACTGCACATTTATCGCACAGGAATTGAACGTATCGGTTGAAGATGTTCGCGGCTTCGTATTGGGCGGCCACGGCGACGATATGGTTCCATTGGTTCGTTACTCCAACGTAGGCGGTATTCCGATCGAGAAGCTGATTCCTGCTGATCGTATCGAAGCTATTGTACAGCGTACACGTACAGGCGGCGGTGAGATCGTGAACCTGTTGGGTAACGGCAGTGCGTACTACGCACCTGCAGCTTCCCTGGTTCAAATGGCTGAAGCGATCATTAAGGACAAAAAACGTATCATTCCTGCTATTGCCTTACTGCAAGGCGAATATGGCTATGACAACCTGTTCATGGGCGTACCTACCTTGTTGGGTGGCGATGGCATCGAGAAGATTTTCGAATTGGAGCTTCTGCCTGAAGAAAAGACAGCTCTTGATAAATCCGCAGATTCCGTTCGTAACGTAATCAAAGTGGTATCTGCTTAATTTTCATGGATGATGAATAACACTTTACACAGCAAGCTGGCTCCGATATTTAATCGGAATCAGCTTGTTTTTTTGTGCTTTAACTGGATGCAGGCTTGCGATGATGATGAGAAATACTGCATTGACATAACAGGTAAGGTAATCTATATTTAAAATATACTAAACATATCGGATTAGTTATTTTATAATGAAATAACTGGAGATGCATCATTCCTCTATTGAGGTGGATGTATCTCTGTTTATTTTTGGGGAAGACCGCTCTATAGGCTCGGTATTAAGAAAGGGGACTAGCTATGAATATTGAGAATCTGGAAGCTTTCGTCTATGTAATCCATTTCAACAGCTTTAACAAAGCCGCTGACGCCTTGTTTTTATCTCAACCTTCGATTTCCGCCCGAATTCAATCCTTGGAAAGGGAATTAAATGCTTTGCTTTTTGAAAGAGAAGGCAAACAATTCACCTTAACGGATAAGGGAAAGCAGTTTTTGCCATACGCCCAACAAATCTTGCAATCTTATAAAAAAGGTAAACAGCAGCTGCAGCATAAGAGCACATCACTTGATGAGTTACGGATTGGTTGCACAGTATCAGTTGCAAATTATTTGATTCCCGAGATCCTCCCTGTGTTGAAGGAGCGAATGCCGGATGTGCAAATTAAGCTGACCACCGCTCCATCTGAAGCTTTATTAGACAAGCTGCTAAGCAAGGAAATCGACTTAGGGCTTGTCCGCAATATTACTCATCCCCATATTCATTCCGTTAAATTTTTTGATGATCCTATTCGTCTTTTTGTTCGCCAAGAGCATGCCTTCGCCAGGATGGAATCCGTCACTGTTGAGGACGTTGTTAATGAACCTATGGTTTTTTTTGAATGCGGATCACTCGACTGGATGAAAATTCATAGGCTGTTCGAATCGCTGCACCTTCCGCCAAACATTGTGTATCATATCGATAATTTGGAAACGGCTAAAAAACTGGTGTTAAAAGGTGTCGGGATCAGCTTCCTACCGGAGCTGTGTGTTCAAAAGGAAGTTCAGGAAAAACTGCTGGTGCCTATCGAGCTTCCGACCTTAAACAGCCTTTCCCTTCGCACCAACCTGATCTCACTGAATGGAGAAGGCCTGCAATGGCACAGCTTGTTTCAGGATACGGTTAGAGGAATCCAATTCAAGGCGCTTTGCTAACCTTTAATAGAATGTTTAAATGATTGGATAGAAAGAACCTATTGTCCTACCCGTTGACGCTGTTAATGGGCAGTGATACAGTTTTAGTAAGATATTAAACCAACAAAACCTATAGGATATATTTTGATTGAGAGGATGTTGAGGATGGGACTCAGGTTAAGTATCTTGGATCAAAGCCCGATAGGAGAAAGGGAGACAGCAAATCAGGCGTTTCATAATACGATTAGGCTTGCGCAAAAAGCAGAGGAACTGGGCTATTACCGGTTCTGGGTGTCTGAGCACCATGATTCGGATAAACTGGCAGGTTCTTCGCCGGAAGTACTCATAGCTTACTTATTAGCTGTTACGAAGCAGATTCGTGTTGGATCAGGCGGCGTGATGCTGCAGCATTATAGCCCGTATAAGGTAGCAGAAAATTTTAATGTTCTGGCTGCTCTTGCCCCAGGACGTGTCGATCTTGGGATAGGCAGAGCACCTGGGGGCTTGCCGCGTTCCACTCGAGCGCTTCAGCAGAACGAATCCGGGAACAGTCCATCGTTAGGAGATAAGCTCGTATTATTAAAGCGATTGCTGGCTAATGAGCTGGATGCAGAGGATTCCTTGAATGGTGTCAGAGCAACCCCTCTACCAGAGCAGCCAGCCGACTTATACTTGCTCGGTGCCAGTGTAGAAAGTGCTGAACTGGCGGCAAGTCTGGGTATTCCTTACGTATTCTCGCAGTCGTTCAATGGAGAGAAAAAAACGATAGTTGAAGCGTTCGGGCTATACCGTTCGCACTTTCAGTCAGGATACCTGAAGCAATCCCAAGCAATTCTCGCGTTATCCGTCATTATAGCTGATTCCGACGAGGAGGCAGAGCAGCTGGCTGCAGCTAATTCGAAGATTTTCAAAATTCATTTGGAAAGCGGACGCACTTTAACGGTGAAAAATAGGGAACAGATCAAGGAATATGGACGGCAAACAACTGAGCCTTACACCATTCAGGAAACGCAGGCAAACATCATTCACGGCTCCAAAGAGACAGTACGTCAGAAGCTGATCGCCATTCACAACGAATATCAAATTGAGGAGATTATTGTGACTGTGGCATTAAATGAGTTTGCACAACGACTGTATGCTTATGAGCAGCTGCAGGAGGCTTTTGCACAATTAAAGGTCTAAGGATTCCTATTATACGATTGCGAGGTGCTTACCATAGGAAACTCAAGAAAGTTGAAAATTGGAGCGATGCTGCACGGACCTGGTGGTCATATGGCAGCTTGGAGACATCCCGATGCTGTGGCGGATGCAAGTGTAAATTTTGATTTTTATAAGCAGCTTGTTCACAAAGCCGAAGCGGGTAAGCTGGATTTGGTTTTTGTGGCAGACGGGTTGTATATTAACGAAATCTCGCATCCGAATTTTTTGAACCGATTTGAGCCGGTTGCCGTTTTATCCGCTCTGTCAGGAGTGAGCTCACACATAGGGCTAGTCGGGACACTCTCCACCTCTTACAGCGAGCCTTACACGGTTGCCAGACAGTTCGCAACGATCGATATGATCAGCGGCGGTCGTGCGGGTTGGAATGCAGTCACTTCTCCCTTGGAGGGATCAGCTTTAAATTACAGTAAAACCGAGCATCCCTCTCATGAGCTGCGATATCGAATCGCAGAGGAATATTTGCAGCTAACAAAGGGGCTGTGGGACTCGTGGGAGGACGATGCTTTTGTTCGCGATAAGCAATCCGGTCAATTTATAGATCCTTCCAAAATGCATCGGGTTAACCATCAGGGTGAATTTTATTCGGTGCAGGGCCCGCTCAATATAGCCAGATCCAAGCAAGGGCAGCCTTTAATCTTTCAAGCGGGATCGTCGGATGCGGGCAGAGATCTGGCTGCGAAAGAAGCTGATGCCATATTTACTGGACATGAAACGATAGAGGATGCCAAAAGCTTTTATCAGGATGTGAAAAGTAGGGTAGTCAAATTCGGACGTTCTGCCGGTGATGTACTGATATTCCCGGGTATTAGCCCGATTGTCGGGTTTACTGAGGAAGAAGCCAAAGCGAAGTATGAGCAAATTGCCAATCTTGTGGATATAAACGTCGCCTTACATTACTTGGGACGGTTTTTTAATCATTTTGATTTTAGTCAGTTTCCGCTGGACGAACCGCTGCCGGATCTTGGGGATTTGGGAAGTGAAGGATTTAAGAGCACGAGTGATTTCATTAAAAAATTAGCAAAAGAAGAAAACCTCACCTTACGTCAATTGGCAATCCGAGTAGCTTCGCCAAGAGGCGGGTTTACAGGAACGCCCATACAAATTGCCGATACGATACAACGCTGGTTCGAGGAGGGAGCAGCGGACGGGTTTATGATCGGAAGTGCCGTTCTGCCGACGGGATTAAATGATTTTATAGATCATGTCGTTCCTATCTTACAAGAAAGAGGTTTGTTCCGAACCGAATACGAAGCGGATACGCTGCGTGGCAACCTGGGTTTGCCCTTCCCGCAAAACCGATACACCTTGGCAAAATTGAATAAAACGGAGTCTGTTGAAGCTGTAGCGGAGCATCATATAAATTGAATTATTAAATAATAAAATAGAAAAAGCCTATTAGACGGTCTGCAGCGGCGTGTGATAGAGTAGGTTAAACGAATAATTCATACTAAATCGATACGAATTATTGAATATGATTAAGGAGGAAAATGAAAGATGAAATTTGCATTGTTTAGCCTGATGATGAACATCCCAAACGCTGTAACCGGGGAAACCTTAACCTCACAGCAAAAATTTCAGAACGTGTTGAAGCAGGCAACTCTTGCCGAAAAGCTTGGCTATGAAGCTTATGGTGTAGGTGAGCGGCATGGCGCACCGTTCCTGTCCTCCTCACCGCCATTGGTATTGACCGCTATCGCAGCCAATACCTCCAAGATTCGGCTGCTTACAACAGTAACGGTGCTGAGCGTACTGGACCCGGTACGGGTGGCCGAGGACTATGCAACACTGGATCATCTCTCTGGAGGCCGGTTCGAGATGATTATCGGCAAAGGGAACGACCCGCGGCACTATCCGCTTTTTGGCATTAGTGAGGAAGAGCAGTGGGAGTCTCTTGCCGAACGTTATGCGCTTCTCAAGCAGCTATGGAATGAGGAGAATGTCAGCTGGCAAGGACGCTATCGCTCTCCGCTGAACCAAGTCACTACACAGCCGAGACCGTTTCAGAAGTCGATTCCGGTGTGGCATGGCAGCGCATCAAGTCCACTATCCACTGAACTGGCGGCCAAATATGGAGAGCCGATTTTCTCATCCAACGGCTTTCATCCGCAGGCTAAATATAAAGCGCTGATCGACAACTACCGCGAACGCTGGGCCTACTACGGGCGAGATCCCAAGGACGCAGTCGTGGGAGCAGGCGGAGGAGGCTTATACCTGGCGAATACCAACGAGGAAGCGATCAAACGTTATCGCCCTTATTACGATGCTTTTCACAATACGGCATCGGCTCAGCACAATCAATCGCCCTTCAAGGATCTTGAGGATAATATTCAGAATGGACCTACTCTCGTGGGCAGCGCTGATCGTGTAATCGAAAAAATCCTGAATTACCACGAGGCTTACGGTCATCAAGTGCTCAGCATCAGTGTGGATGGCTTGACTGAAGCGGAGCAGCTTGAGCAGGTAGAACGGTTTGCCGCTGATGTCATGCCGGTTCTGAGACGCGAAATTCCAAGTACAGTTTGGGATAACAAACCGTTGACATTGCAGCCAGTTGCTCACTAAGAATAGAAGGGAAACCTAGAAGAGGCTGCCGGACAACCGGAGACTTTTAGGCGCTGCAGCAGCAGCGTTCTGAAAGTCTTTTGCTTGCTTTCATTAGGCTGTGGATGCTGAAGTTCCCGATTTACAATCGGAATTTGTTATTAATGAATAGAAGAACTCTATTGGACGGTCGGAAACAGTCATGGTATGTTAAGTATTAATTTAATACCAACTAAAACAATGTGATAAGTAGTAATTATGAAGCAATCATTATACAAACAATTGTTGGGAGGGACCCGAATGAGTTTAGATCAAATACCAGCATACCTGGATACGCATCGTTCATTGGTTCAAGCGATTGATGGACTTAATCAGGAGCAATTGAGATGGAAAGCAGCACCCGAATCATGGAGCGTAACAGAGGTCATTAACCACTTGGCGGACCATAATATCGTCGTTTCGTTTCGTATTCGTGATATTCTCGCGAATACGACAGCTCAACTGCCCGCTTTTAATCAAGATGCCTGGGTTAGTGGACAGAAAGCGAACGAAAGTGAAATCGGTGAAATTCTGGAAGCTTTCCGTGCTCTGCTTCAATATAACAGCCTGCTGTTCGGACGATTGACGGAAAAGGATTGGGAGAAAACAGGTATCAATTTCAAGGGTGAAACTGTGCGAATCACCGATATCGTAGCCGGATTTATCAAACACGTGCATTACCATATCGGTCAGATAGATCGGATTAAGCAGGCATCGGCGGCTGTCAATCATGCAGGGGCTGTACATTTGTAGAATATGTTTGCGTAGTACGGATTGACGAGAAGACGAACACGAATAGGGGATAGATGATGAAGACTATTTTGGGATCCAAATGGATCAAATCCACAGCGTTTTTCGTGGCTTTAACCTTAGTATTGGCAGGCTGCTCGACGAACAAAGGGGGGACGGAGGCCGAGAAGACGAGCGGCGACAAAACGGAAGTCAGCAAGCCAGTCAAGGGCGGTACATTGACCTTCGCTTTGGCAACTTCACCCGATAAACTGGACCCAGGTGCCAGTGGCTTTGCCGTATCACATCGGGTGTTCCGGAACATATTCGACAGCTTGATTTTCCAAATGGCTGACGGCTCGTTTCAGCCTTGGCTGGCGACCAGCTGGACCAAATCAGATGATGGTAAAACGTATACGTTCAAACTTCGCCAAAACGTTAAATTTCAAGACGGTACCCCGTTTAACGCTGCTGCGGTCAAAGCAAATTTTGATCATGTCGCAGCAGTAACAGGACAAGCGCGTTCATTGCTGGGTCCTGTCTCGTCCTCGGAGGTTGTGGACGATTACACGATCAAGGTGAATCTTTCCCAGCCGTTTGAAGCATTTCTTAGTGGGTTAAGCTCCGCATTCCTCGGTATTTCTTCGCCGACGGCTATTCAGCAATTTGGTGATCAATATGTAAAACATCCCGTCGGAACGGGCCCGTTCAAATTTGTGAAGTGGACGGAGAACGATGAGATTACACTTGAGAAGAACCCGGATTATAACTGGGGACCACCGGGTGCTGACAATAAAGGACCATCTCATCTCGACAAGCTGACATTTAAGATTGTACCGGAGGAAGCGACCCGGATCGGCAGCGTACAAAGCGGACAATTGCTTGCCGCCGAAGCTGTACCGCCGCAAAATATAGCAGCTCTCAAAAATGATGCCAAGATCAAGGTGGATCAAGCGGCCACGAACGGAACGGCTTTCTCGCTTTACTTCAATTTACGTAATGAACCGTGGAACGATCCCAAGGCACGCCAAGCGGTCCAGCTTGCGGTAGATGTAGACACGATTGTCAAAACGCTGTATTTAGGTACCTATGAGCGTGCCTGGTCCTCGTTTACGCCTGGCTTACTCGGATATGATGCGACACTGGAGAATCGCATTAAGCCGGATGTAGCAAAGGCAAACCAACTGCTGGACGAACTGGGCTGGAAAAAGGGAGCCGATGGCATTCGCGAGAAGGACGGTAAGAAGCTGACCCTTCGCTATCTGGACGGATCGCCAAACCGTGAGAAGCGCAATGATATTGCCGCAATTGTCCAACAACAGATCAAGCAAATCGGCATTAATACCGTATTGAATATCACAAAGGACACGAATACACCGCTGTTGGATGGTTCTTATGACCTTTGGGGCAATTCTCAGGTCAAAGCCGATCCGGATGTGATTCGTAATATTTTCCGTTCGGATAAGGAGTTTTCTAAAGGAGGCACGAATTGGGCACGTTTGGCTGATCCGGAAATCGACAAGCTTCTCGATCAGGGTGCTGCGGAATCCGATCTGCAGAAACGGAAGGCAATTTATGGGCAAATCCAGCAATACTTGATCCAAAAGGCTATTATTCTTCCAATCTACGTATTTCCTTATACGGTAGCTCATCCCACAACAGTAGAAGGACTGAAATATGATCTGCTCGGTTACCCACTGTTCTATGATGTCAGTATCCGTAAATAATTGAAAGGGAGGAAAGCTACATGACCGGAACCATCGCAACCCGCTTGTTGACCTCCTTGCTCGTTGTCGTCGGTTCGTCGATGCTGGTCTTTATCATTATGTATGTGTTGCCCGGCGACCCGGTACTTCAGATGCTGGACGGGAATGCAACAACACCGGAAGCGATCGCGGACATGCGTCATCAGATGGGTCTGGATCAACCGTTCTATGTCCAGTTTTTACACTACTTCGTTGAGCTGCTTCATGGGAACTTTGGGATATCAAGAATCAATCATGATGAGGTGCTTCCCAAAATTTTGGCGCATGTTCCGGCGACGTTAGCCTTGACGCTCGTCAGCGCGGTAGTGTCCATCGTAATCGGAATCCTGCTCGGCGTCCTGTCTGCCATACATCGCAACGGTATTATCGATATTATGGCGAGGTTCGTCGGATTGTTTGGGATCTCGATGCCTTCGTTCTGGACGGGGATTTTATTGCTGCTGCTGTTTTCCATTCAGCTGGGTTGGTTCCCCGCAATGGGCTCGGATGGTTGGGACACGCTTGTCCTTCCGGGTCTTGCCCTGGGATTGGTCGGAGCCGGTTTTATTGTCCGAATGGTCCGTAATACAATGCTGGAAGTGCTGGGAGAGCCATTCATACTGACGCTACGTGCAAAAGGATTGGCGGAACGTGCGGTCATGTATCGACATGCCCTACGAAACTCGCTCATACCTGCGCTTACGATGATAGGCGTCATGATCGGTGAGCTGTTGAGTGGAACTGTCGTGATTGAGACCGTGTTTGCAAGGCAGGGAATCGGACGAATCCTTGCCGATGCGATCATAGCGAAGGATATGCCTGTTGTACAAGGTGTTGTCTTTTTCACGGCGATCATCTATGTCGCTGTTAATCTGCTTGTGGATGTATCCTATACATTCGTCGATCCGCGCATTAGGCGGTCGCAATAAGATGAGGAGGAACCGGAATGAAAGAAGCAGCAGCCCTTAAACCGATGTGGAAGATCGAACGTAAAAGGATTGTGCGAAAATGGCATATTGGCGCATCGGAGCTGTTTCTGTATGCTGCGGGACTGATTGTGCTGTTCCTGATCGTGTGTGCGATCGCACCGCAGTGGATTGCGCCCTATTCCCCGACCAAGATGGATGTAGCTAATTTACTGAAGCCGCCCGGTGCGGGTCACTTGTTAGGAACAGATTATTTAGGAAGGGATGTTTTCAGTCTTGTCGTGTATGGAAGCCAGGATTCACTTCTGATCGGATTTGCATCCGTCGTGGTTGGCGGGCTGTCAGGTGCCACATTAGGGGCGTTATCCGGCTATATCGGAGGATGGATTGACCAAGTCATCATGCGGATTATTGAGGTGCTTATGACGATACCGGGTATTCTGCTGGCACTTGCCATAGCAGCCGCGCTCGGGCCGAGCTTGTTCAATGTTGTGCTGGCCATAGCCGCAGCAACAATTCCTCGGTACGCCAGAGTGATGCGCGGTCAGGTTCTCAGCATCAAAAACCGGCCATTTGTGCTCGCCTCGCGTTCGATCGGCAGCTCGGGTATCCGAATATTCTGGAAGCATGTGCTCCCTAATTCACTGGCTCCTTTTCTGGTTATGGCAACGATTGGTATTGGAACTTCAATTCTAGCCGGATCCGGGCTTAGCTTCCTGGGTCTAGGAGTTATAAAGGAAATACCAGATTGGGGGACAGTCCTGGCACAGGGACGAGGGTATTTGACCGTTGCCTGGTGGATATGCACGTTCCCAGGTCTTACCATTGCCTTGTTCGTACTGTCTGTTAACATCATCGGTGATTATATTCGGGACGTATTGGACCCGAAAAAAAGCGGCGGCTAAATCGTAGGAGGCGGCTTATGACCCAACCATTATTGACAATCGATCGGTTGACAGTGGAGTTTCCGTCCTCAGGCGGCTCCATTACGCCGATTACCGACGTAAGCTTTCAAATCGGTCGTGGCGAGACCGTATGCCTTGTCGGGGAGTCTGGCAGCGGCAAGACGATAACATCCAAAGCCATTATGAGGCTAATTGAGTTTGATAAAGGCCGCGTTGCGACAGGCAGCGTCAAGCTGGATGGTGAAGAGTTGACAACGCTGCCCCAGAGTGTACTCCGGGCTATTCGTGGCAAGAGGGTTTCGATGATTTTTCAGGAGCCGATGGCTGCGTTCGATCCGGTTTTTACCATCGGTACCCAGCTCGTTGAAACGATTCGCCGTCATGACAAGCGAAGCAATAAGGAGGCGCGTGAGCAGGCGGTTGAATTACTGCGTCGCGTCGGATTTCCTGAACCGAAGCTTCGTATGAACCAATACCCGAACGAAATGTCGGGTGGGATGCTGCAGCGGGCGATGATCGCGATGGCGCTCGCATGCGGTCCGGAGCTGCTCATCGCAGACGAGCCGACGACAGCGCTCGATGTCACGATTCAAGCGCAAATATTGCGTTTGTTGAATGATTTAAAGGCGGAACTGGGTATGTCAATCCTGCTAATTACGCATGATCTGGGCATAGCTGCGGAGATAGCAGACCGGATGATCGTCATGTATGCAGGCAGGATTGTCGAGCAGGCACCCGCCGCCCGTCTCTTTGCACAGCCACGGCATCCTTATGCAGCCGGATTGCTGCGATCTATCACAACGATGGACAGCGACCGCAATGCTCCCTTGTATACCATAGAGGGAACACCGCCTAATGTAGCGGATTTTCCTTCGGGCTGCCGCTTTCATCCGCGTTGTCCATTGGCTACAGAGCAATGTCGAACTGAAGTACCTCCGCTTAGAGGGTCCGATGGTCACGAAGCTGCTTGCTGGCATACCGAAGTTTTGGTAAGCGCTATGGCTCTTGGTCAGCCCGTCACAAGTCCCGCTGCAACGAATACAGCCATTGAACACATCAATCAGCTGGAGCCTGAACAAGATAGACTGAGCAAAGCTAAGCTGCTTTTTGAGGTTCGTGGGCTTACAAAGCATTACGCGGTTAAAGGAGCTTTTGGACTTACGAAAGCTGTTATTCATGCCGTCGACGATGTTTCATTTACGATCCGTGAAGGCGAGACGTTTGGACTTGTCGGTGAGTCGGGAAGCGGAAAGTCCACGCTCGGTCGCGTTCTTATCCAGCTGGAGAAAGCCACGGCTGGTCAAGTGTTTTTTGGCGGCGAAGAGCTGACAGCAATGGATACCAGCAGACGGCGAGCGGTAAGACGCGATATGCAAATGATTTTCCAGGACCCGTACGGATCTGTTAACCCTCGCTGGACTGTAGGTGAAACGATCGCAGAACCGCTGGCCGTTCATGAAGCGTTAAGTCCTGCAGAACAAAAAGCCAAGGTGGAGGAGCTGCTGCACATCGTTGGCCTGAATCCTCAATGGGCTTCCAGATATCCACATGAATTTTCAGGTGGTCAACGTCAACGTATTGGAATTGCGCGTGCCATCGCACTGAACCCCCGATTTGTGCTTGCCGATGAGGCTGTATCTGCTCTTGACGTCTCGGTTCAGGCGCAAATTGTGAACTTGATGCAGGAACTGCAAAATCGGCTCGGTTTAACCTATGTGTTCATTGCGCACGGGTTAAACATTGTCAGACACGTATCCTCACGAATCGGGGTTATGTATCTCGGCAATCTGGTTGAAGTGGCACAGGCCGACGAATTATTTCGTCATCCAGCCCATCATTATACGGCTGCGCTTATCGCGTCCATTCCTTGGCCTGACCCGACAAGAAAGAAAGAGTTCGCTGCTATTCAAGGAGAAATTCCTTCGCCTGCGGCACCACCATCAGGTTGTCGGTTTCATACCCGTTGCCCTGCGGTTACAGCGCGCTGCCGAGAGCAAGCGCCCAAGCTGGTCGAGATTACTAATGGTCACTCGGTGGCCTGCCATTATCCATTATAGGAGAATATGCATGAGCAGCGGTGAAAAATAAAGGAGGACAAATACAATGAAATTCGCTTTAATGAGCCTTATGTTGAACACCCCGAACGCCATCACAGGGGAAACCTTTACGACCCAACAGAAATTTCAAAACGTGCTGAAGCAGGCTGTTCTAGCCGAAGAGCTGGGCTTTGAAGCTTATGGAGTTGGTGAGCGGCATACCGCGCCATTCTTGGCATCCTCACCGCCAGTCGTCTTAACCGCGATCGCTGCGAGAACGTCGCGTATTCGCTTGCTTACAACCGTAACGGTACTGAGTGTGCTCGACCCTGTTCGAGTTGCCGAGGATTACGCCACGCTTGATCATCTTTCAGGAGGGCGAATTGAGCTGATTATCGGCAAAGGGAATGATGCCAGTCATTATCCGCTCTTCGGCATAACTGAGGAGGAGCAGTGGGAATCACTTGCTGAGCGTTATGCACTCCTCAAGCGCTTATGGAATGAGGAGAACGTCAGCTGGCAAGGTCGCTATCGTTCACAACTGGATAATGTCACGACGCAGCCAAGGCCTTATCAAAAGTCGATACCTGTATGGCATGGCAGCGCGTCAAGCACCTTCTCGACTGAATTGGCAGCCAAATACGGTGAGCCCTTATATTCCTCCAATACAATACACCGCCAATCCAAATATAAAGAACTCATCGATCATTATCGCGAGCGTTTGGCTTTTTACGGACATGATCCGAGTAAGGCAGTGGTTGGCTCAGGTGCTGGAGGCAGCATTTACTTGGCAAAAACGACAGAGGAAGCGATCAAACGCTTTCGCCCTTATTACGATGCGTTTCATGGCCGACTTAAAGCGCCTCATGACAGATCCCCCTTCAAAGATCTTGAGGATAATATTGAAAATGGCCCTATCTTGGTAGGCAGTCCGGAACGTGTGATCGAGAAGATTTTGAACTATCATTCCGTGTTTGGAAATCAAGTGCTCAGCATCAGTGTGGACGGACTGACCGAAGCGGAGCAGCGTGAGCAGGCCGAGTTCTTCGCAACCGAGGTCGCACCGGTTCTGCGGCGTGAGATTCCAAGCACAGTGTGGGAAAATGAGCCGTTAGCTCCGCATAAAGACTCGATTACGGTACAGGCAGGGTAAGGAGATCCCTACACGATGACATCTGAATGGCTTGTGAAAGAAGCAGAGCAGCTGCTGCCACAGCTGATCCATATACGGCGGGAGCTGCACCGCTATCCCGAGCTGTCAATGCTGGAGTATGAGACAACCCGCAAGGTTCGGGCTTATTTGGAGGAGCAAGGCATACGGACCCTTCCAATCGATTTGCCAGTCGGCGTATTGGCGGAAATTGAAGGCAGCGGGCCAGGACCAACGATTGCGTTGCGGGCGGATCTGGACGCATTGCCTGTTAAGGAAGAGACGGGTCTCCCCTTTGCCTCAACGATTGACGGCAGGATGCATGCCTGCGGCCACGATTTTCATACGGCTGCTGTACTTGGGGCGGCTATTCTGCTGCAGCGAAATTCCGAGCGATTTCATGGCCGGGTTCGATTAATCTTTCAGCCTGCTGAAGAGAAAGGCACCGGGGCACTGGAAATGATCAAAGCGGGAGCATTGGATGGCGTTCAGGCCATATTTGGCATGCATAACAAGCCAGAGCTGCCTGTCGGAACGATCGGATTATCTCCGGGTGCTTTGATGGCGAGTGTGGACGGATTCGGGCTTAAGGTAACTGGAAAAGGCGGTCATGCCGCTATACCGGAAAGAGCGATTGATCCAATTGTTGCCGCCAGCGCTATCGTTGGATCACTTCAGACTGCTGTCAGCCGCAGTATCAGTCCGTTTGACCGTGCGGTCGTCAGCATCTGCAGCTTTCGTTCTGGTTCAACCTGGAATGTTATTCCTGATGACGCTATTCTGGAGGGCACTATTCGTACCTTCAATCCCACCATTAGAGAACGTTTACCGCAGCTGATTGAGCGGATTTCTAATGGAATCGCATCGGCATATGGAGCAGTGGCTGAGCTCAGATGGCATACGGGGATTCCAGGCGTTCATAATGATCCGGTTATGGTACAACGGGTTAGGCAAGCTGCAGAAGCGCTGCAGCTTACGATAGTGGAAGCTACGCCGAGCACAGGAGGCGAAGACTTCGCCTATTATCAAACCAAAGTGCCAGGCTGCTTTATCTGGATGGGAACAAGTGGGACGGAGGAATGGCATCATCCCAAGTTCACCTTGAATGAAGAAGCTTTGGCACCTGCAGCTTCCTTGTTCGCATTAACTGCCATACATGCGCTGCACAGCTTAGGCGAGCACGATTTGGCAATAAAGAAACAGCCCTGAGTGCATAGCCAGAATAGAACAATTTCAAGCTATCCATTCAATGAGCCTGACTTCAACAACGGCTGAACCCCATCCCCATGTCCTTGCCGATACACCCGCTTATGGGTTTAAACAATGACCTAGCCGCAGGCTGGGTCTTCTTTATTTGATGTGGTAAAAGTCAGTAGTAGTAGAATGAGGAAACTTGTGGTATAGTAATTTGTATTAACTGTAATGATTGCTATGACAGTTGTTGAGGTAAAGCATGAGCTATACAAATATTTATATAAAACGGAGGTAATAAGGAATGAGTAATCAAGATACACAATCATCCACGAAGGTAGAGCCGTTGTTTGAACCGTTGTCGATAGGAAAATTGAAATTAAAAAACCGGATCGTCATGGCTCCAATGACTCGAGCTTTCTCACCTGAAGGCGTGCCAGGGCCTGACGTGGCTGCTTATTATCGTCGCCGTGCAGAAAATGGCGTGGGTCTCATTATTACTGAAGGTACTTTAATTAATGATCCAGCTGCTACGAATAATCCTAATATACCTAATTTCCATGGGAATGATGCATTGAAGGGTTGGGCTGAAGTTGTAGCTCAAGTCCATGAGGCGGGCGGGCTCATTATGCCACAGCTTTGGCACATCGGTACGGATCGCAAGATTGGTGCCATTCCTAACCCTGACGAAAAGCCGATTGGGCCTTCAGGTATCGACATTGCAACTGGAGAGAAAGTCAATGAGCCTATGAGCGAATCCAGAATCGCGTCCGTTATTGCAGCCTACGCACAAGCAGCGGCTGACGCCAAACGAATTGGTTTTGACGGTATTGAGCTTCATGGGGCACACGGCTATCTGATTGATCAATTTTTCTGGGAGAAAACCAATCAACGTAATGACAGCTACGGCGGTGATTTGGTGAAACGAACTCGTTTTGCAGCTGAAATCATTGCGGCATGCCGTCGCGCTGTAGGCCCGGATTTCCCTATTATTATACGTATATCGCAATGGAAATCATCGGATTATCAAGCCAAATTAGCAGAAAATCCGGATCAACTGGCTCAGTTTCTTTCACCTTTAGTGGAAGCAGGCGTTGATGTGTTTCATTGCTCTACACGTCGTTTCTGGGAACCGGAATTTGAAGGTTCTGATCTTAACTTTGCTGGTTGGGTCAAGAAATTAACCGGAAAGCCAACTATAACAGTAGGTTCGATAGGACTTGATAATGATTTTATATCTGCCTTTAAAGGAGAAGGAGCAGGTGCGGCCAGCGTAGATACCTTAATTGAAAAGCTCAATAAAAATGAGTTTGATCTGGTTGCGGTTGGTCGTGCTTTACTAATTGATCCTGCTTGGGCGTCCAAAATCCGCGAAGGCAGAACGGAAGAGCTGACACCGTTCACGCCGGAAGCTTTACGCACATTGTTCTAATAGTGTCCATGCAGCTCTAATTTAAGGACTGGGAGACCCTGAATCATAGGGGAATCCCGGTCCTTTTAGCTTAAAAAGCAGTAATTGCAGCAATAGAACCAGTTGATTTTAATTTGAATTTGTAGGGTACAAGTGTATAACCATCAAATCATCATCCCAGTATTGTCCATGGCTTTTCATCGCATTTCGTTCGGTCCCATACGTAGTAAAGCCAATGGATTCGTAGAGTTTTTTTGCTGCTTGGTTGGTGGATACTACAGTTAAGTTGATTTGCTCGAGTCCCGGGCATTGCTTGGCTTGTTGAATTAATTCGGTTAGTAGAGCATTACCGATGCGTTGTCCACGGTATTCAGGGCACACATACATAGCATAAATAGTACCTTTATGTGTAATCTTGGGATTACTTTCACGCACAAAGGTAACGATTCCTGCCAACTCCTGAGTCTTGGTAAAGCAGCCTAACGTAAAATTCATTGCTGTACGCTGCAGATTTTGTTGGAATGCCTCAAGAGGTTTGGCCTGCTGTATGTCATAGGTGGTTAAAAAGGCTTCTGGATTTTCTTGAAGAGAACGTAAACGAAGCTGGCGATATATGTCAGCATCTGCTGGACCCAGGTAGCGAATATTCATAAGATACAGCTCCTCTATAATCCCATTCAATTCGATAAATTGTTACAATTATACATCTGATGTACCTATGATACAAGGCATTGCAATGGGCGGATTTCAGTAAGGAAATGATCAATGATACAGGTTGCAGAACCTGGATAATGATGTTAATATAAAAATGACTGATGAGTCAGTCATAAATTATTGTTCAGGTACTCAGAGGGGGAACGCACAGATGGGTGAAGATAAAAGGGAAAGTATTATAGAGGCCGCGCTAAGGCTCTTCGAGGATCAGGGATATCACACTACGAAGGTTTCGGATATTGTGCATAAAGCTGGTGTAGCCCAAGGGACCTTTTACTTGTATTTCAAAAGTAAGGAGGATCTATTTCGCAGCATTGCTGAATCGTGCCTCGGCCAAATTGCTGATGCGATCAAGCAAAATTGTACAGGCGACATGAAGGAAGAAGCACTCTATCGGATGATACTGGAGTCACTGCGCGTGTATTATAATAACAAAACGATTTTGAAAATTTTAAACGGGCATGGGGCGGCTTCTACGGAGATTGCAGATATTTCGGATGCTTTTTATCGTACGATTATGCTCGTTATCAAGCAATCCTTTCTGGATTGGGGGGCTTTTCCTAATTACTCGGATGCACAGCTTGAAATTGCGGCCTATTCGAAAATAGGCATGGTGGAGTTGGTGGCGTACCAGTGTTTTGTCGTTCAAAATTACGATACTACACATATTGAATCCATAGCTCAAGTACTCGCAGGTGTTAATGCGCCATGCCAGTTGGAGTCGACGGAAGCGGGTGACAAATGATCACCAAATTACTGAAGTACCGTAAAGTGACACTTTTGTTTTTCGTAGTGGCGGTACTTATGGGCATTGTGAATGTATTTACGCTCAAGCAGCGGGAAAATCCGGAGATCGAGATCACAACGGCCATAGTCAAGACGATTTATCCGGGTGCCTCACCGGAGAAGGTAGAGCAGTTTGTTACCCGACCGTTAGAGCAGAAGATCAAGGAAATGAGCGATATATCGATTCTCAGTTCAACCTCCATGGCTAATGTGTCGATTATTAATGTGGAAGTCAAGCCGGAAACCGATATTAAGCGAGCCTGGGATACGCTGCGACAGAAGGTTCAATCTGCCGATAGCGAGCTTCCTGCTGAAGCCAATAAGCCTGAGGTTAATGATGATTTAGGCAAAATTGCCGAGCAAATCCTGCATTTTGTCGTTCAACAGCCAGAGCAATTAGAACCTCTGCGGCCCGTTATGGAGCAGTGGAAAAAACAGCTAAGCACACTCTCGGGTGTGAGCAACGTGGACATTATCGGGCTGCCGGAGCAGGAAGTAGCCGTGATTATTGATACGGATAAGCTGGATACGTTCAAGCTGCCATGGGGTATTGTTGCACAGGCGCTCACCAATCGCCATGATCGTGTACCACTCGGTATGGTTGATCAAACAACGAAATCCTTTTATGTCAACATGCCTGGAGAGTGGAAGTCGGCTGAGGATGTTGCGAATACGGATATTTTGGGACTGCCTAACGGCAATACATTAAAGCTTAGAGATGTTGCAGATGTTAAGCTTCGACCTAAGAAGCAAGAGGTCAGTATTGTACATAACGGTAAACCGGCTCTCGATCTTGTTATTAACGCAGAGAAGGGTGCAGACATTCCTTCCTTGCAGAAGCGTATTGATGTGATGGTATCCGATCTGAAGTCTAAATTACCAGAGCATGTGGAATTGGTGTCCTTGTTTACGCAAAAGGAAAGTCTGGATCATTTATTCACGGATTTGGGCCAGGAGCTGCTGACCGGGATCATCGTTGTTATCATTGTCTGCTCGATGGGACTTACCTTTGGTACATCCTGGGTGGTGGCGCTGGCTATACCGATTTCGATCACAGTCGGGTTTATCCCACTCGAGTTCCTGGGTATCGACTTAAATCAAATCACGGTTGTAGCGATTGTTATCGTTCTCGGGATATTGGTTGATGATGCGATTGTTGTAAATGATAATATCCAGCGGCGGCTGCAGCTGGGCGATACACCAGAGCAGGCTTCACTGCTCGGTAGCCGCGATGTTGCAGTATCCATCCTGACGGCTACGATTGCAACGGCTGCAGCATTTTTGCCTCTGTTATTTCTCAAGGGCAATATCGGAAGCTTTATTCGACCGCTGCCGGTTGTGATTTCTTTGACCTTGGCGGCTTCCATGGCGATGTCATTGACGGTCATTCCGATTTTTCGCCAATGGGTAGGTGAGCGTGCGCTGCGGAAGCAGCAAAATAAACAAATGGCTACCAGGAGCGCCAAGCTGGCTAAAGCCGATCCCGAATCGATTGAAGCCGATACCCGTTCTGCCCAGGACGAGCTCAAGCTGGTCGAAGAGCATTCTCCGGGGCTGCTGGGTAAACCGATACAACGGTTAAGTACCTTCTACAGTAGGCAAATATACGTATTCCTGAAACGACCACTGCTGACGGGAGTTGTTGCCTTACTAGTGGGTACCAGCAGCTTCGGCCTGCTGCCGTTCCTGGGCGTTCAGTATTTCCCTCCTGCAGAAAAGGATGAGATGCTGATTGATTTCAAGCTGCCGACAGACCGCATATTTATGGAAACTGAATTTACGATGAATAAAGCTGCCGACTGGATACAGCATCAGCCGGGCGTGAAATTCGTCACTGCCTATTCGGGCCGAACAGCGCCCAAGTTTTATTATTCGGAGTCCGAGCATACCGGTACGAACGTAGGGCAGCTCTTTGTCAAAATCGATCCCAAGGTGATTCATACCAAAGAAGTGATAAGCAGCTGGCGGCAGGAGCTGAGGCAACTGGTCCCTGAGGATATCGAAATTACACCGCGGGAGCTGGAGCAAGGTCCACCCGTGGGAGCGCCTATCGCGATTCGTATCAGCGGGGATGATCTGGATCAATTACGTCAGCTTTCCAATAATATTCAAGAACTATTAAAGCAAATTCCCGGCACAACAAGTGTATCTGATGATGTCGGCGGTGACATGAATACATTTGAGATGAAGGCTGACCCCGCTAAGCTGAATCTTTTTGGAGTCAGCGATAAGGATTTGACAAGGACGCTGCGAATGGCTACGGAAGGCTTGGAAATCGTCTCCATGCAGCAGGGAGAGAAGCTGATTGATGTGACCTTATATGCCAAGGCACGCAGTGCAGATCCTATTGACACGATGAGCAAGCTGTTTGTACCCACACAAAAGGGTGGAACGATAGCTGTTCGTGAGCTTGGCGATATTCGTTCGAGCTCGATGATTAAATCAATTCATCACCGTAACCAAACCAGAACGATTATCGTCAGAAGCTACACGCAGGATCGTCTGCCTGATGCCGTCATTAAGGATGTCAAAACACAGCTGAACAGTCAAACGCTGCCTGCAGGCTATACCGTTGAGTATGGTGGGGAAAATGAGGAACGCAATGACGCTTTCATCGCGATTGGCAAGCTGTCGATCATTGTTTTGCTGCTGATTTATATTTTGATGGTTATGCAATTTTATTCATTATCGATTCCGCTATTGATCTTATCAACCGTATATTTAGCAGCTGGTGGTGCTGTTATCGGTCTGTACATTACGAATTCGCCTATCGGATTTATGGCTCTCATGGGCTTGGTCAGTTTGGCGGGAATAGTCGTAAGGAATGGAATCATACTAATTGAATTTATCGAACAGGCCAGAAAACGCGGATTGCCGCTGTATGAAGCTGTGGCGGAAGCCGGAAGAGCCCGACTTCGTCCTATTCTGCTCACCATGGCAACAGCCATTGGCGGCCTGCTGCCGATGACGATTATGGGCGGCAACCTGTGGAGACCGATGGGAATCACCATTATCTCAGGCTTGATTTATTCGACGATACTAACTTTGATTGTCGTACCTTCCTTATTCGTTATTCTGGAAACGTGGCGCGAGAAGCGAGCTATCCGTAAAGGGATCGCTATTCACGAATAGTTCTTAATTAGGGCCGTAAAACGTGATAAACGGACGATAAAGCCGCATTTCATTTGCTAACGCTTTGCGTAATCAGGTATACTTAATTTATATAAATTATGTATATATGGAGGTACTCTGATGGTTCAAGTGTTCGTTTTTTTACATGTACTTGCGGCTATAATGATGGGGATTTATCTGCTGCTGCCTTTCCTGTCCATGCGAATTCAAGCGCTGACAGGCCAGGCACAATTCGGATTTTTGAGCGTATTGTTCGCTGTGAACCGGACAGGTCAGCTGGCACTAGTGATTGCGTTATTATCCGGAGGCTATCTGGTCAGTAAGGTCGGAAATTCCGTTGCATGGATGATTGTGTCTGTCGTGTTGTTCCTTGCATTGGGTGCGTTAACGGGTGTACTAGGTGGAGCTATGCGTAAAGCATTGTCAGACCCTTCCGGATCCAAAGTCAAGGATCACCTAGGCAAGATCAAATCGATGAGCGTGATCTGTGGAATCTTGTTTTTCCTGATCGTCGGCGTTATGAAGTTTCCTTTTTAAAAAAGATGGGTTGTTTACCATACAGCTAGCTAAGCCCAAAGGTCTGACGCCTTTGGGCTTTTCTGTCTATTGCGGTGTGAGCAGCTTAATCTTGGTGAGTGATGTGGAATATGGGAAATGATTACAGATAGGAGGATCATCATGGAGTGGATTATTTTCGGTGCGCTGCTCGGTATTATTATCATCAAATGGACTAACAGAAGAGAAAGGAAAAGAAAGCTGGCAGAGGAGAAGGAGAGGAAAGCCGAGCCAAGTACACAGGAGCCGTATCGATGGACACCTTCTGATGTGGAGGCAGCAAAAACAGAAGATAACCAACAGAACGGGATTCAGCTTAATAAGTCAGAAGAGGTTGGTCTGAGTAGACCTATAAATGAAGAAGCGAGCGATAAGCTTCACACGCTGGATGAAGCGGGTCTGAAGCTAGAGCGGTTAAGCGGGCAAAAGCTTCTTCCGTATGCGACCATAGATTTTGGACGTGACCAATATCCCCACAGTATATCGGTAATTGCACCTGATAAAGCCGTTGCCCTTCAATGGGTCGATGATATACAGCGTCGTCTCGCACCGGGGCTGTTATGCTATGCGGGGACTTCACAATGGTTAGGTGATGATCCGAGGACAGGTACCGAGGTAGTTATCGGGCTTGGGGAAACTCAGCTGGATATCGTACGTCTAGCCCAAACCGATGCATGCAACTATGATCTGGATAATGCAGCTTTAATAGCCAAGTTGCAGGAATTGGACAGCCGCTACGGTATTTCGATTAAAACGGCTTCCACGGATACCGTCGGGTTTGTGATTACGGCGCTTCCCGAGGACATGTCACGGCTATGCAGCGATTTATACGCCTTTTGCCCTGATCTGATCGATCAGGGTGTGGGTTCCATGGAAGCGTTGGAGGCGTTTTTGTTTGACAATGATTATGTGGAGCTTTGGTGGGACTAAGAATGATACCGACAGGTTTAGTCCTCCGATAATTCATCCAATGTTTTTTCCAGACTTGGTGCGAGATTTTGCAGGAAATAGTCCAGCTCAGGCATATTGAGCTCCTGAATCGATTGTTCGATTTGCTTCTTGGCACTGCCGAATTCCTTGTTGCCAGCGGACAGCTCGGTAACGCATTTCAGATAGGCGTCGAGCAGATCGGCGCCTTTGACATATTTTTTCAATTCCGATTGGCTGCTGCTTTTCGTATCAATTAAGGGCTCATATACGTGACGCAGCGTGTCTGGAATCATATCCAGCAATCGCTCGGCTGCGAGCTGTTCGATTTCGCGGAAATTCGATAATATTTTCGGATTGTGATGCTTAACGGGGGTCGGAATATCGCCGGTAAATACCTCTGTCGCATCATGAAAAAGCGCCATGCTGACGATTTGGTCAGTGGGAAGCTGACGACCGAATATTTCATTGCCAATCGTGCAAAGCACGTGAGTGAGCAGTGCGACATGAAAGGAATGCTCAGCTACATTTTCCTTCACGACATTGCGCATCAGACTCCAGCGTTCGATATAACGCAAACGGTACATATAAGCAAAAAAATGACTTTCCATTGATCTCATCCTATTCTCCTGAAGGCTATATATAGTACGATATTATACACGAATTGTGAACCGATAACAGTATTTGAAGCTGCCAGATTATGATATTATAGAATAGTATGTCAGGGAACCAAACCTTGTAGGCCTTTATAAAGTTATTTAAAAAGTCGGCTTTTTGAGTAGGCACTTATAGCAGAGAGGAGATTTTTTATTCATGCAGCATTTTGAACAAAGTATGTATAAACTGATTTTGGAAACCTCAACGAATCTTCCGGCGGACGTACGTGAGGCCATTCAGGCGGCAAGAGAGCAGGAGGACGAGGGGACTCGTTCGGCGCTGTCACTATCGACAATTGCTGACAATATTCATATGGCGGAAACGAATGTATCGCCAATCTGTCAGGATACAGGCATGCCGACCTTTATCGTGCACTGTCCGGTGGGTGCTAACCAAATCGTAATGAAAAAACAAATATTGGCAGCAGTCGCACAAGCGACAAAGGACAGCAAGCTGCGTCCCAATTCCGTTGATTCCTTGACTGGTGCGAACAGTGGAGATAATCTGGGTCCGGGTACGCCTGTGATTCATTTTGAGCAATGGGAGAAGGAAGATGTCGAGGTCAAACTGATCCTGAAGGGTGGCGGCTGCGAAAATAAAAATATTCAATACAGCTTGCCTATGGAGCTCGAAGGCTTGGGTAAAGCGGGACGTGACCTGGACGGTATCCGTAAATGTGTGATGCATTCGGTTTATCAAGCCCAGGGACAAGGCTGTAGCGCGGGCTTCATCGGTGTGGGAATCGGTGGAGACCGGACAACAGGCTATGAATTGGCTAAGCATCAATTGTTTCGCCATGCCGACGATGTAAACCCAAATGAAGAGCTTCGCAAGCTTGAAGAATATGTAATGGAGCATGCAAACCAGCTCGGCATTGGTACGATGGGCTTTGGCGGTCAAGTTTCGCTGCTTGGCTGTAAGGTCGGCGTCATGAACCGTTTGCCTGCCAGCTTTTTCGTATCGGTTGCCTACAATTGCTGGGCATTCCGTCGTCAAGGGGTTCTCTTGGATGCAAGCTCAGGTGAGATTAAGGAATGGGTATACCGCACTGGGGATACACAGCCCATGACTCCATCTGAGCAGCCAAAGGCAGCTGTGGCATCGGAGCGTCGCGAGGTTGTCCTGCAAACGCCTATCAGTGAAGAGCAGATACGTAGTCTGCGTGTAGGCGATGTAGTCATTATTAACGGTATTATGCATACCGGACGCGATGCGCTGCACCATCACTTGATGAATCATGATGCACCTGTTGATTTGAATGGGGCTGCTATATACCATTGTGGACCCGTTATGTCCAAAGATGAAAGTGGCGAATGGCATGTAAGAGCGGCAGGTCCGACCACAAGTATTCGTGAGGAGCCTTACCAAGGCCATATCATTAAAAAGTTCGGAATTCGTGCCGTTATCGGTAAAGGTGGTATGGGTGCCAAAACGCTTGCAGCTTTGCAGGAGCACGGGGCTGTGTATCTGAATGCGATTGGTGGAGCCGCACAATATTACGCAGAATGCTTCAAAAAGGTCGAAGGTGTCGACCATATGGAATTCGGTATTCCGGAGGCGATGTGGCATTTGCAAACGGAAGGCTTCGCGGCTATTGTTACGATGGATTCACACGGTAACAGCTTACACGCAGAAGTGGAAAAGGATTCGTTTGCCAAACTCTCGCAATTTAAAGATCCTGTGTTTGTATAAGATCAGTTAAGCTTGCTAGAAATCAGATGGGTCCGCGCAGCCTTTGGGTTGTGCGGGCTTTCTTTTATTGCAATCCGCAATTAATTGATATTTTTATTTATTTTAAAAGTATGGTTATTAGGACTATTATTAATAATTTCTAAGAGCTGTTCAGCCATATAGGCAGTGCTGTATTTAAATTCCTCGTTTACCCACTCTATAATCATACCGAAAATCGCATGTGCTTGATAACTGGAATACAGATTCGTATTAATTTTGTGGTTAGTCTGATAATTTTCAAAGTCTTCCAACGGTAATTTTTTTAATTCATGACAAATTCTATTTTGAAAACCGGGCAATCCATTCGACTTAAGAATTAGCGTATAAATGTTAGAATAATTGGCTACATGTTCAAAAATCTTGATCACTGAAGTGGTGAGATCATTAACGATAAAAGTATCGGAACTTTTATAAGGTTCCCGATAGGACACGATTAAATCAGCTATCACATCATCCATGATCTCTTCCAGTAATTCTTCTTTATACTGATAATGCTTATAAAATGTTCCTCGATTAAGGTCTGCCAGGTCGACAATGTCCGTTATTGAGATTTCCTTTAAGTCTTTATTTTGCATTAAGGAGATCAAAGCATCCTTTAAAGCTTTTTTGGATTTTTTAATTCTTCTGTCTGTATGAGAAATAGTAGTAGACATTGTAATCATCCTTTGTTTGTTATGATTCCATTGTTGAACATTTGTGAGCCTTAATGTTGATTAATCAACAAAAAGGTAACTATTTACTGATTGAATACCTCTTCTTAAATTAATTATACTATAGAGGAAGTTAATTAATAAACATCTGTTCAATATGTATAACAATTCAAATAATTGGGGGAATTTCAATGAAATTAAAGGATAAGGTTGCTATAGTAACAGGCGCGGCATCAGGTATGGGGAAACAAATTGCTGTACTTTATGCGAAAGAAGGAGCAAAGGTTGTTGTATCCGATTTAAATCTTGATGGCGCACACGCTACGGTAGCAGAAATACAATCAAATGGTGGCGTGGCTTTGGCTATTAAAACAAATGTAGCTTTAGAAGAAGATATTCAGCAATTAATCGACACGACAGTTCGTACATATGGTACGGTCGACATCCTTGTAAATAATGCGGGTATTATGGATAACTTTGAACCTGCAGCCGATATTGAAGATTCAAATTGGGAACGAATTTTTGCCATTAACACAACAAGTGTTATGCGTTCGACCCGAAAGGTTATACCGATTTTTATCGAAAAGCAACAGGGTGTTATCATTAATGTTGCTTCTGCTGGCGGGTTATATGGTGCTCGTGCAGGAGCAGCATACACAGCGTCTAAACATGCAGTAGTTGGTTTTACCAAAAATACAGGCTTTATGTATGCGGAAAAAGGAATTCGTTGTAATGCAATTGCACCGGGTGGGGTTGAAACCAATATTGGCTCTTCGATGACTAAAATTAATCAATTTGGTGCTTCTCGACAACAATTAGGGATGGCCATTAACCCACGTACTGGCAAGCCCGAAGAAATTGCGAAAGTTGCTCTGTTCCTTGCTTCTGATGATTCAAGCTTTGTTAATGGTACTGTCATTACAGCTGATGCGGGCTGGAGTGCATATTAACCCATACACAACGAATAAGTAACGATCAATAACAATGTGCACCTCCTGAATTAGACATCAGAACCCGACTTGGGCTTTTCTGAGCTATTTTCAGGGGTGCTTTTTATTTTGTTGGAACGTTGAGCAAGATAACGTACAGGATGGCAAAATTCATCTTTACAAATAATTAACTAGCAATTCAAGTGTGAAAAAGATACGATAAGGTGTAATGCAGTCAGTTGATTACTATCATAATGCCTATGTCGATGATGGAGGGACAACCCTATATGCACAAATTCCGTGCACGATTAACGTTGATTTTTATAGTGTTGATTGGCTCCTCGGTCCTCATTGCCGGACTATTCATGGCACAGGTCCTCAGGGAATCACATATTGAAGCTTTAAAAACAAATATGCAGCGGGAGCTGCGGATTATTCTTGTTACGATGGATTGGAACAAGGGCGGTACTGAAGCTGAGCAGCTTGCCTACTATGGAGAACAGGTGAACCGGCTTCGCCAATCCGCAGATGCCCGGGTGACTTTTATACGCTCAGATGGCAAGGTATTGGGAGATTCGGATCATAATCCCGAAGATATGGACAATCACTTGCAGCGCAAAGAAATCATTGAGGCGGAGCAAACCGGCGTGGTGGGCTCCGATATTCGATACAGCACTACGATTCAACGCAATATGCTGTATGTGGTAGTTCCGGTCAAGAACGGCACCCTGACAAAAGGGTATGTGCGCTTGTCCATGAGCCTTGAGGAGGTTGAGGCTTCAATCCTTCGTGTGTGGTATGTGTTATTGTTTGGTCTGCTTGCTGTGTTTATTATAGCCGCTTTAATCAGCTTTCGGGTAGCCTGGGGCATTACAAGACCGATTGAAATGATCACGAAGGTTGCACGGCAAATTACGAATATGGATTATAAAGCAAGAGTTAATGTGAAGAAGAAGGATGAGATCGGACAGCTCGGTCAGGCTCTTAACCGCATGGCGGACAGCTTACAGCTGCAAATGGATCGCATCCAGGAGGATGAAAGCCGGCTGAAGAGCGTATTGGACAATATGATCAGCGGTGTGATGATGATTGATCGTGACAGCAAGATTGTCTTATTAAATCGTTCAGCTGAAGATATACTCGGCTTCTCCGTGCAGGAGCTGCTGGGCAAAAAATTCGATGAGGCCAAGCAGCAGTTTGAATTTACGCAGCTGATTCAGGAATGTATTGATCTGCGTGAGCATATCCGTGATGAGATGATTTTTTACTATCCCTCTGAGCGAATTCTGGAGATTAATCTCAGTCCGATCTCATTAAATGAAAATGAATGGGCCGGTGTACTGATCGTGCTGCATGATATTACGGCAGTTCGCCGATTGGAACGGATGAGAAGCGAATTTGTCGCCAATGTATCTCATGAGCTCAAGACTCCTATTGCTGCAGTCAAAGGGTTTGCAGAAACACTGCTGGCAGGTGCACTGAACGATAAAGAAACGGCAAAATCATTTTTGCAGATCATATTTGATGAAAGTGAACGATTAAATCGTCTGATCGGAGATATATTGGAGCTGTCCAAAATCGAATCGAAACGCATTCCGCTGCAATTCTCACCTGTCTCGGTTAATACTTTTGTAAGCAATTGTGTCCATGTGATGACTTCAGAGGCGAAAAAGAAGTCGATTGAGCTCGAAATGCAGGTAGAGGATGATCTCTACATTGAAGCGGACGAGGATCGGCTGCGCCAAATTCTGATTAATTTACTTTCCAACGGAATTAATTATACACCTGAAGGTGGTAAGGTTAAGATCAAGGTCGAGTCGATCTTTCACGGTGCAGAAGGTATGGATAACGAGCGCATACGAATGACAATTACGGATACAGGTATTGGGATTCCCAAAAAAGATTTGCCGCGCATCTTTGAACGATTTTATCGGGTGGATAAGGCTCGCTCGCGCAGCTCCGGCGGTACAGGTCTTGGATTGTCGATAGTTAAACATCTGGTTGAGCTGCACAAAGGCTCGATACGTGTTGAAAGCGAAGTCGGGATGGGAACCAAATTTTTCATTGAGTTGCCTGTAATTCAATATTAGGGCGGGAAAGCATATTAATGAAGTATGATATTATGCTATGATAAGGTTGATCTATAGAAATGGATACGGGGGATTCCCATGGCACAACAAATTTTGGTTATTGAAGATGAGCCTACATTGGCCAGACTGCTTTCCTATAATTTATCGCAAGAGGGATATGAGACCAAGGTAATCGATCATGGCAGCGAAGGGCTGCAGGCTGCACTTCAGCACGCATACGATTTGATTATTTTGGATATTATGCTTCCTGGGCTGAATGGCTTCGAGATTTTGTCCAAGCTGCGTCAGAAAGGAAACAAGACACCTGTCATTATACTGACGGCCCGCAACGCAGAGGAAGAGGTCGTACAAGGCTTGAAATATGGTGCGGACGATTATATTACGAAGCCTTTCGGTGTTGCCGAGCTGCTGGCCAGAGTATCGGCGGTACTCCGTAGAACCTTGTCGGAAGAGCAGCTACAGGATAAACATGCAGCAGGTGAGAAGGTCATCACAGCAGGAGATTTATTTATTTACCCGGAGAAATACGAGGTTATGCTGGGTGGAGAATCGATTCCGCTCAGACCGAAGGAGTTCGAGGTACTGCTCTACCTTGTGCAGCGTCCGAGTGTAGTCGTTACCAGAGACGACCTGATGAATATTGTTTGGGGCTTCGATTATATCGGCGGTCAACGAACGGTGGATGTTCATGTGAGCTCCTTGCGTAAAAAGCTGGAAATGAACCAGCAAAGCGTACAGATTGAGTCCATTCGTGGTGTAGGCTACAAATTGGTCACAGCTACTGTCAAAAAATCATAGGTTATTTTGTATGGCGAAGCTCCTGATATCAGAGAGCTTTTTTTTATATTTCCCAGGAAATTCGAAATAGCCAAATCGGATAAAAGATGGACCAAATTAGTCATATCTTTTTGGTAGAAGCTTGACTATACTTGACTTAAACTTATAAGGGGGATGACTCTAATCATGTCGAAAACGTACAGAATTGGAATTATTGGCTGCGGAGGAATTGCAAATGGCAAGCATATGCCTGCTTTGCAAAATCAGCCAAACGCAGAAATGGTAGCTTTTTGTGATATCGTGGTAGAAAAAGCTTATGAGGCTGCTCATAAATTCGGTTCCGAGGGTGCGAAGGTATACAGCGATTTTAAAGAAATGCTGAAGGACGGATCGATTGATATTATACACGTGTGTACGCCAAATGATTCACATGCGGAAATTACGATTGCCGCTCTGGAGTCGGATAAACATGTGATGTGTGAGAAACCGATGGCCAAAACAGCAGCGGATGCCCGTCGTATGGTTGAAGCCGCCAAACGTTCAGGCAAGAAGCTAACTATTGGCTACCAAAATCGTTTCCGTTCAGACAGCCAGTATTTGAAAAAAGTATGTGGCGAAGGTGATCTGGGAGAGGTTTATTATGCCAAAGCTCACGCAATTCGTCGTCGTGCTGTACCGACTTGGGGCGTGTTTCTAGATGAAGAAAAACAAGGCGGCGGACCGCTAATTGATATTGGTACCCATGCACTGGATCTTACCTTGTGGATGATGGATAACTATAAGCCGAAAGCAGTCTTGGGCACAGCCTTCCACAAGCTGTCCTCCAAGAAGGACGCAGCTAATGCATGGGGCTCCTGGGACCCGGATAAATTTACAGTTGAGGATTCTGCTTTTGGCATGATTACGATGCAGAATGGGGCAACTATTGTGCTGGAATCGAGCTGGGCGATCAATATGCTGCAAACGGGAGAAGCCAAAACGACCTTGTGCGGAACTGAAGGCGGTGCGGATATGCAGGATGGTCTGCGTATTAACGGTGAAAAGCATAGCAAATTGTTTATGAACGAAATTCAGCTGGATGCCAAAGGCGTCGATTTTTATGATGGGAAGCAAGAATCACCGGCTGATCTGGAAGCGCGTCTGTGGCTGAAAGCAATTGAAGAGGATACGGATCCCGTTGTCACGCCTGAACAGGCCTGCGTTGTATCGGAAATTTTGGAAGCCATCTATGAGTCGTCCAAAACCGGCAAAGCTGTTTATTTTGAATAATAGCTACTTTAAAAATGTTATGGAACATCAACAACCTCCAAGCCACGAAGTGGTTTGGAGGTTGTTTGTTATGTGGATTTCGTGATAGCTGTGAATATGTGAGTGAGTGTCTGCCTAATCTGTATTGCATTCACTTTTTCTGCAGACCCTGCACATAATTTGCATCGAACAGAAAGAGACGCATCAGCAATATCAGTGAAGGGATGAGCAGACATAAGCCGGCGATAAAAGCTCCGATCAAGGCAATTCCCATTTCCGGGCTGGTGACACTTTCGTGTATCGAGACCATGGGATAAATAATATAAGGTAAATGCGCCGCGCCATATCCGAAGAAAGCGAAGGCAAACTGCAGCATCACGAATAAAAAAGCGACGCCAAGACGCTTGCGGTTCCATATCAGATAGGTAGCAATAATAAAGCAAATCAAGGATACAACAAACATCCAGGACAGCTTCAGCATGTTGTCAAAATGGACCGGATTGTGTCGCTGAATAGCGAAAAATACGAACAAGCTCGCTAATATTGTCGGGCCGCTCCAACCGATTGCAAACCTTCGCAAAATTTCTGTCGCTTTGGTATCCTTCGCCTTGTGAGCATAATAGGTTAAGAAAGCAGCAGAAATATAGAGCACACTGACAAGCGACAGGACGACAACCGACCAGGCATAAGAGCTGGTAAACAGCTTGTAGAAGAGCAGTGTGACATTATTGCCGCTTTCCTCAATATAACCACCCTCCGATATCGTCAATACGATGGACAATGAAGCTGGAATCAATAGACCACTGCCCCCGTAAAGCAGCTTGTACAGATGGCTTTCCTTGGAGCCGTAGGTGCTGAAAGCGTAGTAGGAGCCTCGGATAGCGATCAGTACAATCGCAATACTGCCGGGAATCAATAAAGTGGTCCCGAGATAATAAGCGGTGTCAGGGAAAAAACCGACCATCCCGATCATGAAGAAGATCAGAAAAACATTAGTAACTTCCCAGACAGGCGATAAATAGCGTTCGATAATGCCATGCACCATATTTTTGCGCCCGGTTATCATCGTGTAGTAACTAAAGAAACCAGCCCCAAAATCAATCGAAGCTACAATTAAATAACCGTAAAGGAAAACCCAGAGCACTGTAATTCCGATGACTTCAATACTCATTGGTGCTCACCTCCTTGATCAGCCCGCAATGCTAATTCCTCTTCAGGCGTATTCGTCTTGAACATACGGCGGAGTACCGTCCATGCGCCAAATCCAAGTATGATGTACAGAATTGAGAACATCAGCAGCATCCAGTCCACATTGGTAGCGGTCGTGGCTCCATGTGCCGTTTTCATATAGCCGCGCAGAATCCACGGCTGTCTTCCGGCTTCAGCAAATATCCATCCGGATTCAATCGCCAGCATTGCAAGCGGGCCTGAGAAAGTAATGAAGCGAAGCAGCCAGCGCGGCACTTCTTTTCCTTGTTGACGCCGTTTTTTCCTGTTCAAATATAAATATGCGATACAGAGCACAATCATCAAGCTTCCGATCGCCACCATGGCATCAAAGAAATAATGGATATAGAGCGGTGGACGTTCATCCACAGGGATATCATTCAAGCCCTTCACAACCGCATTCGGATCAGCAAAAGCCAATATACTCAGGGCATAAGGAAGCTTCAAGCCATAGTGAACGTTGTGTTCCTTATCAATATAGCCTGCAAATACAAGTGGTGCCTGCGCTGTAGTTTCAAAATGCCATTCGGCTGCGGCAAGCTTCTCCGGCTGGTATTCGGCAAGAAATTTACCGGACAGATCACCGATGAACGCGGTGGACAAGGAAAAGATCAGCCCGCAAATCATCGTCAGCTTGAGTGCCTTTTGGTAATATACATGCTTTTTACCTGCCAATAAGGCCAATGCGGCTATGGTAGCGAGTACAAATGCGCTTGTCATATAGGCTGATGAAATCACATGTGCGGTCTTGGTAGGTGTGGCCGGATTAAACATCGCGACCATGGGATCTATGTCGATAATCGTTCGACCGGACAGCTTAAAGCCTTGTGGCGTATTCATAAAGGCGTTAACAATCGTAATAAAAAATGCGGATAACGTCGATCCGATGATAATGGGAATAGAAATTGCAAAGTGCGTCCATGGATTTTTCCAGCGATCCCAGGTATACAAGTAAATCCCGAGAAATATCGCCTCAAAGAAGAAAGCGAAGGTTTCCATAAACAAAGGCAGAGAAATCGCCTGACCCGCGATTTGCATAAAGCTTGGCCACAGCAAGTTTAACTGCAAGCCAATTGAAGTACCAGTAACGACGCCGACTGCCACAGTGATGACGAATCCACGTGCCCAACGACGTGCGAGCAGTGTATAATGTGGATCTTTGCGCTTGATTCCCAGAAACTCGGCAATGGCAATCATGACAGGTAGTCCGACACCTATCGTAGCAAAAATAATGTGAAAACCGAGCGTTAGGCCTGTTAATATACGGCTATAAAATACCGGGTCGTAATTCATCATCCGAATGCACACTCCTTTTGAACATTATGCTCCTATTTACCACTTATTATAGCTTATGTATGTGATTTATTTCACAACAACTATGATCAATTGATGACTTATGCGTTACGAAATGATGAAGGCCTTTTTTTGTGTGGTGTCATAATTATTGAGAAAAATTTCAGAATTCGTGAGACTGGATTTTCAGAAATTATGAGAAATGCATAATTATGTAGTACTATACATTTAAGGTTGA
>NZ_JAOQIO010000055.1:0-123584 GCF_025567575.1 Paenibacillus baimaensis
TGCCGAAGCCACATTTAAGATTTTCAAGACGGAATTTGCTAACCACGCTCATTTCCTGAACTCCGATCAACTTGCTCTGGAGCTTAGCGACTATGTCCACTGGTTTAACCACCACCGAATTCACGGGACTTTGGGGTATCTCACTCCCATTGAAGCTAGAAAAATCCCCTCATAAATATTGTCCAGTTTTATGTTGACAATCCAAGAAGATATTGATTTGAAATATGTATTAATAAAATTCAAGAATCCTCTTACACAAATCGCTTTAAACTGTTCATACGTTAATTTCACTTCGTATACCCTTCTCAACCCATTTAATTTCCCATCCCTTTTTAGTTTTACTTCCATCTGGTTCTCAGCCACAGTTATTGTATTTAACATCGCTGTATCGCTATCTGTAAAATGGAATCCCCAATAATCGCCTTCGTGTGCAAATATGTTTCGTAATTCGTTTATTACCCTTGCGAATATTTCCATATTTATTTCCGTGTTCCATCTATCGTTGTTGGTTTGTTTGTATCCACCTACAGTTTCGTTAAATTTATACCTATCATCACCAAGACTTCTTCTAAAATTATCTATAATAAACTGGGCATCTGCCTCTTCGATATATGTATTGAAAAAGTCAATAATTATCATTGATTTGCTATTCATTTCTATGTCAGCCAATGAATATAAGGTTTCTATACATACAACAAAGTAGAATATCTTTAAAGAATGCTTCCCTTTGCGTATTACATCCATATCGTCTGCAAGGGATACTAATCGTTCGACACTATTAATCATTCTCCGAGGACTATTGTTGCTTCTAAACTTTAAAATGTTAGTGATGAATACTACTAATTCCGACTTTTCTTCTACATAGTTAGTAAAGAACTCTACTAGCCGCGGCAATAGATCATCATCGTTTACTGCTGTTATGAATTGAAAGTAAAGTTCCATTTGCGCTTCACTATCATTTGAATCCATAAGGATAAATACTTCTTCTTCTTTTAAACTTAACTTTTCTATGAAATATGACAATGGCACTTGAATTTCTTCCAAAACCTTACGCAATTCAAACATAAGCACCCACCCAATATTAATAATTCCATCCATATTCTAACTTAGTATTCGTCTGGAGAACGAATTGCCCCCATGTTATACCTGTAATATTGGGGCTGTTACTTATCCCTTCGAAAGACCACACGATTTCATTTGTCCAAGGATCTTTGCCTTCTTTAGGGCTATATATAGACCAGCATGTCCCAATTGGATTAATTAGTAGTAATGTCATAAAGACGGCTTGGTTTATTTCCATATTATCTATATATTCTGTTACAAATTTCGCTTCAAATAATGATTTATCCTCTAATCTCCCATAGGTCTTTTCTTTAATTTGCAGACGAGTTGCATTTTCAAATTGCTTGAGCAGCTTGTCAGCTTTAATTTCATTTTTCACTCTCAAAAATAAATGCCATTTGATTTGGAAGTACATATACATCACCTTCACTCAGATTTTTACCAAATCCATGGTTTATGCTGACGCAGATATAATTTCAACATTAACTCCGCAGTAAGTCCTCGATTGTTTGTTGACCAAGAGTTATTAATTTAAATTTATATATTGGTTATGCGTGAATGTTATCAGTAACCTCTACAATTCCTAACCAGCGGCAAGGCAATCGAGCAACAAGAAACCACAACACGATGGTTAATCGCCCTGTGATTCCAAGAGACTCTATACATTACGAATTATCTTTTCATCTGGGTGTATGATCTCTATCGTTTCATCAACAAGTCCCTGTATGACATCAATTCTGCTCGTTGGTAAAAGAACAGTTGCTCCTGTTTCTTTAAGTATTTCATTGATCAACTTAATCCGTTCATATAAGTAGGTATTGATCAAACCAGGACTGAGCCAAGGATAGCCAAAAACTAGCTTACCATGAGCCAGACCAATGGCTGCAGAAGCATTCCATCTTTCATTACTTATCATTTCAATATTCCTGTCTAGTCTTGAAGGTGATAGCTGGAATCGTTCTATCAAACGATCTATTTGGTCATCCTGTCCACTCTTTAATTGCTTGATAATAGATGGTTTCCTAAAGGTAAACCATCTATTTTTATTTATTCCTTCACCTATATACCAGCCCAACTCATTCAAGTCTACTTTGCTCATTATCTTTCCATTAAAACTTATTTGTCCCTCGTAACCATACTTATTGCATCCAGCCAAAATATGTGAAAATGTCCAACCACCTGATCCACATTCCCCAATAAGCCCGTATGCCTTACCACCCACAAAAGATGCAGTAAAGTCATGACAATGATCCCTCATTGCCCCATACCCGATCAATGAAGGAGTACTAACTGCACTGACATTCTTTAATTCTATTTTGACTAAATCCGCGGTCAGTATCACACTTAAGAACCCCAATTCTGGTATATTTGAAATTGGAATATAGTTTAAAGCTTGTGCATAGAAACCTTGTAAAGATTGGAGCAATAAATCATGCAGATTACCATTACATGTTCATTCAGAAAATTATTGTAACCTCAACATCATTCCAAATGTCTTTTAAGTATTTACCATCAATCATTCCCTTTTTAAGCAATTCAATGTGATCTGTGAAAGATTGATAATCACCATTGAACTCTGATAAATACGTACCTCTACTGTTATGACTAATTGAATATTCCTTCCCCAAGTATTTGAAGTGAGTCTCATGACCATTGTCTAAGTCACGCATTAATTCCTCAAATGAAAAAGACATATTTCTTTCCTCCAGCTTTACAATTGTTCTCATTAACTGCTCACTTAGATTTAGCCCCGTTGGTTTATTAACACTTGATGAAAACAAAGGAGAACCTAACTTTATTCATTCAACCCTATATTCTTCTACGGTAAAAGGCTCATGACTTGCATCATCATCAAAACCTGATTGAAATCCACAACAAGGACAAATAGTCTGCATAGCGAATCCATCCTCATATTGAGGATAGTCCAATTGATCGTAGCCGCAGACAACACATATGTACATTTAGAGTTCATCCTTAAATCGAGATATGATTTTATTAATTTCCATAAACAACATCATCATAAGCATCACCTAATGAAAACATCATCTTTTATTCAGAATCATTTTTCCATTATGGGAACATATTCACGTGGAGCCTCTTCGAATCCCTTCCAGAACACCCAGAGTCTTTCACACTCAGGACATAGAAAGAAACTTTGCATCCTCATGTATAACTCTTCATTGTCAATTTTCTTATCATATCCCTCATAATCAACATCAGAGATAAACTTATACTCGATTTCACATGGGATATTACTATATCTTAATAAATTTCCACAAGTACAAAGCATCTTAGGCATAAAAACGCTCCTTCTACGGTATTAATAAATCTTCATCGGTTTAAATATGAAAAAAATAGAAACAACCTTGTCAATTTAGAATATTCTTAAGCTCATATTGTTTGTACAAAGAAATAGCCTCATTTGAAGAAAAAATGCTCGCAAATGACTTATCTGGTGCATTGTTTTTTATATTCTTAATAACCTCTTTCTTCATTCTTTATCTAGTAGTGGTATCCAACTCAGATCACGTTCATCTATTTCAGATGGTATCCTAACAAATTCTTTACATCGTCCTTCACAAGCACCAAATTCCACGAAACTTCGTTGTCCTTGCCTTAACGATACTTCATTTGCACCACCTTCATAATCAGGGTCATGAAATTGTACGTAATCATCATGCCAAAAGCATATTTCACAAATTAAATCAGTTCCAGGTGGTTCTTCTTCTAAAGTCTTATAGACACAACAAGGACAAGTATATTTTTCACTCATATCTTCCCACCTTTTATGTTGATGTTGTAACATCAACTACTCTCATTTAAGCGTTTACCAATCGCTTTTACTCCCTCTGAAACCCTCTGGTTATTTGGGTCAATCTCCAAAATCTTATTAAGCCACTTAAGAGCTTTTTGGTAATCCTTCAACATAAAGTAAGCATATGCAATTTCATTCAAGTTTTCTGTATTATTTGGGTTATATTCATAAAGTTTTTGAAAGCAAGGGATAGCTTTGTCAAATTGCTTTAACGAGCATAACACTAATCCTTTGTTCCACAACGCATCAAAACACTCGTTATCGTTCTGATATGCCAAGTCAAACTCTCTTAGGGCTTTCCCTATATCCTCTAATTTCCAATACATCCTCCCTAAATTCAAATGGGCTTCAGCTTGTTCATCATTAATTTCTAATGACTTTTGGTAAAAATTAATTGCTTGCTCATAGTCCTTTATCTTTTCGTAATAAACTCCAAGATAAAAATGAGCATCTTCATTATTGGGGTTTGCCATTATTGCCCTGTTAAAACAAGTAGAGGCATCCATAATATTACCAAGTATTAAGTAGGCACGACCTTTATTAAACAACAATCTTTCCCATGTAGGACTTATGTTTAATGCTTTGTCCAACAGCTCTATTGCCTGTTGTGAATTACCTAATTGTATTTGGCAACACGCCATATAATTACGGCAATCAGATTCGTTTTCTTCATCATTAACATAAGCTAACTCAAATTTTTCGTATGCTTCCTGATATAGTCCATTGGCATACAGTTCATCGCCTTGTTCAAATAAGTTCAATTATCTTCCACCTTTAAATAAAATCGTGCTGTCATGTACGTTCTTAAACAACAACATCATAAGCATCGCCTAATGAAACAAAATCATTTTCTAGCCAATACCACCTATTTCCACCATTCTCTATAAGCTGCTTAAGTAAATCAGTAAACGAATTTGCTATAACTGGGCAATCACCAATCACGCCATGTCTATCCCAAAAACTATCATAGCACTTCCCTAATCTTTCGATTTGAAGGTCTATGGTCAGATAATCTCCATTATCATCTTTTGCAATGGTGTACCACGTAGATGAAATATCATCTTCGCATTTTTCACCAACAATAACTGGATTAGCTAATACAAAATCACTGGGAGAAACAATGGAAATCGAATAATCACCTTTTGTAAAAAGGTTTACTCCTCCGCAAAACTTATAAAAATTAGTCAGATCAGAAGGCAATAGAAATCCTTCTTCTAAAACGGGAAGTCCACTTGGCGAATGAACAACACAATCAGGAAAGGTTTTCAGCTTAGTTAACAAACTTTCGATGTTCATCTATTCCATGTACCTCACAATTGTTTTATAAATTATTATTTTGTTGATCTTTGTGCTTTATGCCATCCAATCGTAATTCAGCTCATCACTAAATAACTTTGAAGACAGACCTGTTCATGATCTTCAACGCTCCAATGATTCATTTGAGTCCATATTTCATCTGTGAAGTATTTCAAAATGATATATGCTCCTATTCCCTTTTTATCCTTATTGTACCATTTGACGCGTCACCATACTTGATAATTTATCGTTCAAAATTGAGTTATGGGTCGCTGGTTGGGTGTGCACATAGGGTCTAGGAAAAAGGTAAATATTTGTTTGGTTTTAAGCCCCCCCTATACCAAAGTAAAAAGCATCTTTCATCAAGATGCTTCACCAATTATTAACCATCCTATGAAATTATCTTCCGCTTTTCCAATTCACGATACAACGTAGGTTTTGAAACGCCTGTTAATTCAACGATCTCCGTCAACGAATATTACTTACTATCGTAAAGCCTCATCGCTTGTTTGATTTTCCTGTCATCAGTCTTAGGTCTGTCACCTTTTCTACCTCTTGCTCTTGCCGCGGTGAGTCCTGCAAGCGTTCTTTCGCTAATAATATCGCGCTCCAGTTCAGCTATGACCACAAGCATACGAAACATTGCTTTACCTACTGCGGTTGTAGTATCGACTTAGAAAAATTCGTCTGTTGCTTTTAGAGAACTTTAAGTTAGCCATACGAGATAAGATTCTTACCGCTATCTCATTTATTTCTAATTATCGTGTTTTCATAGATTTTCAATATCATACGATTGGAAAGTGTAGACTATCAGCGGTCATGGCAAAAAGAAAACCACAATAAGAGGGTTAGTCGTATTGTGGCGCTTTAACAGTCTGAAATAACGTTATCAGTTCCGAAATCTGTTTCTTGCTTATCATTAAATATGGGTCTCCCCCATTAGTCAGTGAAACAACAAGAATAATAGAGTCTTCAAAAATACTAACTAGCACGAAACCTTTTCTCTTTTCTGAAGATCCTGTGGTGTAGATAATATCAACAGTCTCTCTCTCATGATGGAAAGCACCATTTAAAATTAGATCACATGCTTTTTCAAGTGCCTTCACCACTCTTTGAAACTTAGTAATATTTAATTGGATCTCCGCAGTCATTCCATCTTCATCATTTTGCGAGATTTGTATTCCTATAAATTTATTGTCATATATTAGTCTAACATTTCCCAATATTTTATCATTATCAGATTCAATATTTAAGTATTTTGTATGTTCTTGAAATTTATCATCCACTGTGATCTTCTCCTAAATTATTTTAAAAAAGCGTCTTGGTATATCTGGCATATCATCTCTACCTTATACCAAATAATCAAGTCTCAAGTCTCATTTCACCTTTTCACCAACTTATTTTCAAACCAATCAAATACAATCGGAGCCCCCTTTTCCTTTGATCTCCAGCCTTGTTCAATTGCTTTTGTTATAATCACTGCTACTTCTTTTGGCTTTACTATCTTCAAATTCAAATCATCAACATAAGGAAACTCAACCCAAAACTCATTAATGTCTGATTCAATATACACTTCAATTCTTTGTCCTTTCTCTTGACCATGTTCCGTAATTAATACGATACGTCCTTTTGAAGTTGCAGAGATAATCCACCTATATTCTTCTTCGTCTACAACTATTTTTCTGGAACCTTTTTTACTTAATGTCACAAGTTCACCACTCTATACATTTAAATTAAATCCGTAAATCTATTCAGTAGTATGCAAGAACTTTTCTTATTGAGCATTTCAGTATTTGTTCTAGCTTGGATATATCTTTCTCTATTAAATCGCTTTCTGGGTTCATAATTTCAATTGAGAAACGTGCGAATCCAGCAGCCCACTTATATTCTAGATCACTCAAGGAAATTGCCTCTCCGCAACAATCAAGCACAATTTGGAGACTATGAAATAGACTTTTATATGCCTCATCCATTTTTTGTTGCCACCAAGAGATATCAATCTGTCTGGAGCAGCAAGGACAATGTATGTTTTCAAAATTCTCACCTTGATCAATAAAGCGTACTTCATCCGTTAAAACATATCTCGTTTCATCATTGTCATGGTAATTTACTTTCATCCAGTCTCTAACAGCAATTAATTCTGCTTGATTTGGTGTGAACTCTGGATGAACTGGTATTAACTTTAAAAATGTGATGGACATAACGTCTACTCCTTACTGTTTGAAATACAATTTTCCATGAATCAGCTTCAATCAACTATGTTATCCATGTAATCCAACGCTTCATAAAGACTATTAAATGCTTCATCATGACCACCAAAATCTAAACCATCTATTTCTTTTCTAGTCGACATTCCTACTCCATTTTTAGGAGTAACTTGTATCTCAAAGTAATTTGATTTGCCATCATTCATACTTATCCAGACAGCCACACCATACTTATCAAAATACAAATTCCAGTGTGGATACCTCCTGGTTAATATCCCCTTAATTTCATCGATCTCCATGCTATCGTCCATGATTAATTGGATTCCTCACATCTATCAAATATATTTTCAAAATCACCCTCATTTATTAGATGCCTAATCACTTCTTCAATACGGTTACGACTACATTCATCTACAAGGAGCATGTCACTTCCCCAATAATACTTACCATATAAGCACTCACCAGTCCTTCTGTTCTTTTCAGTCAGTGTTTGTATATTCTTGTATGTGAAAAATGATGCTACCCATCTTGATCCATCATCAAATGTAACTATCACATCTGTGTTATCATCATATATATCCCATTCACCATCTGCCCAGTTTTCCGCTTCAATCCACATGGTATAAGATTTTTCTTTCATCATGAACCTCCATATCTCATTTGGACTTTTAACACCAACTACCTTCGTTACAATTGAAATTAGCTACTTTTCAACTGTATTTCCACCGTCTTCTTACGATGTTTTATCCAATCCATAGTTCGATTTCCTCAATAGAAATGACTTCAATCCCATTGCAATAAAATTTAAAATCATCTTCATTTTCATAGTCTCTTACAAGATACTTTCTTGATTCCCAGCCACTATCCATAATATCCAAGATCTCAAATCCAGTTAATTGAATAGCAGTTCCACCTGCATTGAGTTGTAGACTACCTAAATTATGAAAACGAATTAATACCTTGTACTTCTTAACTTTCTCTTTTGTGTTTAAAATGAAGTTAATGTCTAAGATTGATTTATTATAAACATCGAATAAAGAAACCGTGTCCATTTCGATGGAATACTTCAGGTCCAAGATATATTGTAAGTCACTTAATGTGAAATCAGTAACTTTCTCTGTAACTAATCCGAAATTCTTAATATCTAACATAATCTTTCACCCCCCTGTTAATACAACAGTACTCTAAACGTGTTCTTGATATGAAAAATGCTCTACCTGCATACCCTTTTCATTAAATACATTGAGTAACCTGGTCAAATACCAATTAATATCTGTTATTTCTACATTTGAATTTGAACTTATTCGCTTTCGCAATAATGTTACATTAATGGAGATTATTCCATTACACCTAAATAAAAATTGTCCTCCAATTCCTGTATCTTGCCATGTTAGAATAACGCCAATAATTTCCTCAATTCGTTCCTTTTTTTCTATGGTTTGAACAAGTGACTCAAAACTAATTTTTTCACTTTTCCAGTCAAACTTATCATCATCACCTATTGGCAAATATGATATTAAACCATTGTCATCTAGAGTCCAACCGAAATCTAATAAACTTCTTAATATTTTAGCTACAGAATAATGTTGAGAAAAACTAAAATCGAAAGATGATGAAACTGAGATAACTGTTCACCTCCTCGTATTCAACTAGCACTTAATCGAACCATTGATTAATTACAATAATTGTTTTAGTTATATTTACATAAATACTTACTACTGATTAGCTTAGATCATATGTCGTCAAACTTACTATAAGATTTAAGGTAGGAAATTGAGCGAGAAAATTCAAATTTAAGCCGCGGCTCACTGAAAAATTCAATATACATGGGCTTTGCTGATACATCACGCCATGCAACGCATTTGCTTTGTTGTTTTAAGTCCTGTATTTCCAATATAGACATTTTTTTGCAAACCTATATAATTAACAAATCTATTTTTGCAATATTCAAAGTCAATGAAATTGTTTAATCCATATTCATCTTTGTAATACAAACCGTTTTTATCAACTTTAACTATGTTCTTATACTCCATTAGCTATCACCTAGTCATTTACTAAACTATACTCCTTGATCAATGCTTCATTTTCGCTCTTTAGATATAACATGCCAAATATGTTTATTAGTCCAAATTCTATTGGTATTTTAAATCCAGACCTTGCTTCAACAAGTATCGTTATAATGCAGAGGACTAGATGAAATATGAATGATTTAATAAAGTTTTTTTACACAATAACCAGCTCTTTTCATCAACTTTGAAATCTATGTTTTATCTATAAATCGTATTTCGGATTACTTTGTATTTCCAATCGCTTTAGACAATCCTTTAACAAGCCCAAGGCTTCATTAATTTCATCACAAGTTTGAAGGATTTCAATATAGTAAAAAACGATACCAGACCTTAAGAACAAAATATCAAGGTTTTCTTTGATATGTCCTTGAAACCGCAATCGTTTAATAGAATCTGTAATAGCTTTTCCATTCAGTAAAGAATTGGATAGCTCATTGGTTTTAGCGTGAATATTATCTATCGTCAATTTTTGCTTAGTCTCAAAACGAAGTTTTAACATTGAAAGTATGATCATGAGGTCAATATCATTGTCATCCATAATAATTCTCCTTGCAATTATAATTACTTTCAAGTAATAACCTATCTCTCGAATACATACCATCTGTATGGTCATGTATCATTAATAGTTCTCCGTAACAAGTTATTTAACCCAATTCGGTATTTGTTTCCTAAAATATTTCCCTACTTTTTCTAACTCATTCATTACATACTTTATTTTTTCTTCATCTTTAAACCAGTTATCTTTTGAAGTCCCTGTTTTGTCTATCACTGGACTTACATAAAAAATAGTCTCTCTTGGAAAAACAAATTGATAAGTTAAAAGTGCTCTGCGAGCGTGATAATTTTTACAGACTAAAACAACCTTTTTAGGGTGAATTTCTTGTTTGTGTAATACTTCCAGAGATAATCGTGCATTTTCAAACGTATTTGTCGCCTTATCTTCTTTTAAAATTGCTTCTGGAGGAACACCTAAAGACATTCCAACATTCCTTAGAAATTCCCATTCAGTTGTTTCTACGTGCTGGGTCGCACCACCAGAAGGTAGTATAAATGGAGCGATGCCTTGATGATATAATATTGCAGCTTCTTCCATTAATTGAGGATGACTAGCGCCTGGTATTAAAATAACATCTGATTGACCCAGCTCCGTTTCGAAAAACATAAAATCGCTAATACAGTCAAATGGAAAAGAGATAGTAAGACCTCCTTAGTGTAAAAACAATGACCCATTATATACGAAATTGTAACTATATTTATAACCAATGATAAATGTCCGAGCCTTCTTTCACCTCAACATAACATATATTTCCAATATGTCCAAGTAGCTCTGATTACTAAATATGTGCGTCTGAAAGCGTGTTGAGCTTAGATAAAGTTTCAATTTTATGTATGCACGGCAGCTATGTGAATAATCAAAAAAAGCTTATCCCATTTGAAAGGAATAAGCCCTTTTTGTTATATTCATTTTTCAGTTAACTTAATCAATAACCCCATATATAGATGCAAAACCGCTTCTGATACCAACATGGGACCGCTTCAGGCTTACAAGTTCTCCACATCTAACACCAGTATTTAACAGAAATAAAACAAGGGTACCTGGAAGACGAGCTTCTTTATGTCATACTTATTTTTGAGCTGACGCTGCTAACAGCTCGTTGTTCAGCTTTTGCAACATATAACCTATCCCTTTGCAGTCGCTTAACGGATATGTCACGCTGCAGCTCGGATCGTACAACTGACTCATGACACGAGCGTGCTTTTTCCCGCCGAGCATGACGATATCCTTAATGTGATCCAGACGTTTATCTACAAGCTGCTGCCGGAGTGAATCGATGCTAATAATATCTGTGCTTTTGTGGTTGAAAGCCAGATCGTAATTAGAGGGAACGATATCATCGGGCAGCAGAAAACCGTGCTTGGCGGAAAGAATGACCCAATCGGTGAAGAAGGTCACTGCATATCGCTGGCAAGCCTTATGAAAGGCTCCAACATAAGCTTGTCTTGCTTCGGTTGGTCCAGCGGCAGCGTGGATGTCCCATATTTTCCTGGACCCGCAGGGAATGATGCATAATCGATTCATGGGGCAGCAGTGGCTGTCTTCAGGGTTGGGGTAATATATTCCGTGAATTTATCAGTGCCAACCTTCCAATCGATAGCGATTTTTTCTGTATCTTTCCAGGATGCTACTTTTGCTCTTTCGCTAAGAGCGATCGCCTGACCGTTTTTTAACAGCAGAGGCGAAGTCACTTGATACAATATAGGCGTCTGGCCCTTATGTGTGATCGTTACAGATGCTTCATTAATTTCCTCTGTGGACAAGTACTGAATCGTGGTCACTTCTTCCAATGCATTATCTTTGACCAAGTAATTCACGTTTATCTTCCAATGCTCGGATTGCCCCTGTAGGGTTGCAGGCTCCAGCGCTGCACTAGGTGCTGGTGTAGCCGCTGGGTTGCAAGCTGTCAGAACAGCGACTGCAAATAGTAGGACGATGAGGGGTGCTAATATACGGTTGCGCATTTCTCTAATCTTCTCCTTGTATGCTTTTAGCTTTATTATCTGCTTTTGACATCCGTTATGCAAATGTCGTTAAATAAAAGGATAACCATTATTCGAGGAGGGATACCTATGAAATATCGTCAATTGGGATCAACAAAGCTGAAAGTATCTGTAATTGGGGTTGGCACTTGGCAGCTTGGAGGCGAATGGGGTAAAACCTACACGCAGCAGGAAGCCGATGCCATTCTAGATCAGGCCAAGGAATCTGGCATTAATCTGATCGATACGGCCGAATGTTACGGAGATCATACCTCGGAGTCTCTTATCGGCAGTTACATTGAACGTGGACGCCGCGAGGACTGGGTAATTGCTACAAAGTTCGGTCACCAATTTCATGAGCATATGAACCGCTCCCAGCATTGGTCGCCACAGGAGGTTATCTCCCAATTGGAGGCATCGCTTCGAGCACTGCGTACGGATTATATCGATGTATATCAATTTCATTCCGGTACGGATGAAGCGTTTGATCAAGACGAGCTGTGGACTTTGCTGCACAAGCAGGTAGAAGCAGGTAAAATCCGTCATCTGGGCACCTCTATCGGCAGCGATGATAATCTGTACCAGACGGAACGTTCGAATAAGGTCGGCTCCGAGGTGATTCAGGTCATTTATAATCGGCTGGACCGCAAACCCGAGGAGCGCGTATTCCCGTCATGTGAAGAACAAAATCTTGGGGTATTGGCCCGGGTTCCACTGGCCAGCGGTTATTTGAGCGGAAAATATAAGCCAGGCGCGGTGTTTGCTGACAATGACGTACGTAATGCGCATGATCGGAATATAACGATAAGCAAGCTGGAGGAAGCTGAGCGCATCAGGCAGCACGAAGTACCCGAAGGCATGAATATGGCTACATGGGCTTTAGCCTGGTGCTTGAAGCATCCTGCTGTTACGGCTGTCATACCCGGATGCAAAAACGCGGAGCAGGTGATCTCCAATGCTGCGGCTGCCCAGTACATATCGGGCAATCACCCACAAAGCTGGAAAGCCTGATTGTGCGATTAATTACGAAGTTAGATAATCCATGTTTTTGAATAGTACCGTCCATGTAAATTGACCGCTTATCAAGGTATGCTAATCCGTGAACATACTTCAAGGGCCAATTTCTGCCTCTGTCGCCCTCATACGAAAGGTTCTGAAGCAGATGAAAGTGTCGACCCGTATTTATTTGGATGCCGGATTGCAAAACATGAAAAGCGTATTTTTCTTCACCTTTCTGGGAGTATTAATCGCCCGGCTGGGAGCTACTAATTTCCAAATTTCTTTATCCAATTCGCTTCCGCCTCTGTTTTGTGCGCTTTCGCTAGCTTTCCTTACGCGACAGCTCCCATTAACCAGAGGCGTTTTTTTGACAAGCGGATATGTGCGGCAGGGTGCATTTTTGTGCATGGCCTTTTCCGTACTGCTCCCGAATCCGATCCCTTATTTGATGATTTTCTGGTCAATCAATGCCGTTTCGGTCATGATCAGCAGTGCCCAGCAGCCAGCCATTTTACGTAAATGGGTTGAACCATCCGAGTTTCCACGCATATTTAGCAACAATAAAATTATAGGAATTATTATTGTAACAATAGGCAGCTTCACTGTCGGTCATTTTCTTGATATATACAACTGGATGTTTCCCAAAAACTATGTCATTTCGATGCTGATCGGCTGCTTTGCCACTTTTGCCGGGATGTCGCTTATTGCCGAGCTCGCCCCACGTGAAAAAATGAAGTTCAAATGGTCCAAGGTTCATCCTTTCCAGGAATGTGATCGAAGAACCTGGTGGATCGGTCTTAATAATACAGGGATTGCAATGGTAGCACCTTTATTCGTCATTTACCATGTCAATGTGCTCAAGCTTAGCAACGCACAAATCGCCTATTTCGTCGTCACGGCGGGTATCGTCTCCACCCTGCTGCTTCCGGTAGCACGCCGTTTGATGGACCGCTACGGGATTCTCAAGGTATATGGCGTTGCTGTGATCGGTATGGCACTTGCGATAATCCCCTATGGATTTATTCAATCGTTCTGGCTGCTGCTCGTAATTCAAGGCTGGGTGGGTGTATGCCTGGCCGTCCATGAAGTTTCTTCACAGACCATGATGATGAATGAAGCCGCGCGGCATGACAAAGAAATGGCTTACTTCTCTGACTTTCAATTGGTCATGAACCTGGGCAACGGAATTGGAGCACTTCTGGCAGGTGCGCTAATCGCCTTTCTGCCGATCTGGGGCTGTTTTATTACCATTGCTATTATACGGGTACTTTTCTACCTGACATATCGTTCTTCACAAGTTAGTGAGGTCAAAGAGCAGCTTGCACTGACAAACGCATCGGCCAAGCTGTAGGGGAGCGTTACATGATATGAAGGCTTAGAAATGAATTCAAAAAACACTTCAACAACACTTTATTGGTGTGTTTGAAGTGTTTTTTGATTGGCTTCACTTACCCGACATGGTGCGCCGCAATCGTTGGCATTATGTGAGTAAGCTCATGTGCAGGCAGGGGCCTGCTGTATATGTAACCTTGGATTTCTCTGCATTCCACACTGGTCAGGAATTCAAGCTGTTCGTTGGTTTCTACACCTTCTGCGATAACATCCAGCTTCAAACTGTGGGCCATTGCGATAATCGCCTGAACGATAGCCGCATCATCCGGATCAAAGGTGAGCCCCCGCACAAACTCCTGGGCAATTTTTAGCTTATGGATCGGGAATTTTTTCAAATATGTTAAAGAAGAATAGCCTGTTCCAAAGTCATCTATCGAAATCTGAACGCCATGGTTACGCAGTATCTGCAGCTTGTGAATAACTTGATCAACTTGAAACATCGCTATGCCTTCCGTAATCTCAAGCTCCAAGTATTGCGGGTCCAAGCCGCTTTCCTGCAATGCATCAAGCACAACCTCAACAAAGCAACCTTGATGGAACTGAATAGGAGAAATATTGACAGCCATTTTCATCGGTTCAAAGCCTGCCTGCTGCCAAGCCACGTTCTGCTTGCACGCCGTCCGCAATACCCACTCTCCGATTGGAATAATGAGCCCGGTTTCCTCTGCTAATGGTATGAATTCCCCCGGTGGTATTAAACCGAGGTTCGGGTGCCTCCAGCGCAGTAGTGCTTCCATGCCTATGATACGGTTACTCTCAATCTTAATCTGGGGCTGGTAGAACAAAACAAATTGTTCTTCCTCCAATGCTTTGTTCAGCCATTCCTCCATGATCAAGGTTTGAATGGCCGTATCGTTCATCTCCGCTGTATACCTTTGGAATCCGGTCTTTCCATGCTCTTTGACTCGATACATCGCCGTATCTGCATTTTTCATCAATGTGACAGGATCACCCCCGTCATCCGGATATAAGGCGATACCGATGCTGCAGCCGATACGCAGTTCATGTCCCTGCAGCTTAAAGGGAAGCGTTAATTGAGTTAAAAGCTTTTGTGCCACTTTATGTGCATCCTCTGCATTTGTTAATTCTTCGATGAGCACACAAAATTCGTCGCCTCCGGGTCGGGAAATGTGATCAATCGATCGCAAGCTGCTGCGCAGACGATCTGCTGCTTCAATAAGGAGCAAATCGCCGAAGTTATGACCGAACGTATTATTCACATTTTTAAAACGGACCAGATCAATGAACAGGACAGCTAATGATTGATTGTTGAGCTTATGGCGTACGATTGCGGTTTCCATGTGCTCCTCGAACATTTTTCGATTGGGAAGGCCTGTTAGCATATCATGATACGCCAGGAAAAACAGCTTCGATTCCAACTTTTCCTGATGCCTGTTATCCATTAAAGCAAAGTACAGCATAGGTGGCATAAATAGAAGCAGTCCAGCAATATCGTATAACGTATACAGCATACCCTTGTGAATATCCGCATACGTAGTGAACATTCGGATACCCACCTCCACCAACTCTGCAATGACGAAAAGCAGAATCAACAAAGGAATAAAATAAGCCGTTTTCATCGCTCTCCGCCTAGCCAGCACATATACGAATGGAACGATTACGAGCAGGGCAAAACCTGTCATCAAATAATTCAACAAATCCAATTCCATTCCAAGTACAATTCTGGATGAGATGATTACGGTATATGAGCAGAACGTAACCAACCCAATGCATAGCAAGGAGGCATTATTCATGCTACCGCTTGTCCACTTATTTCCTTCTCCGACTTCATTGGACATAACCCTTTTATTATTCATGATGTGCCTCAGCTTCCTTAAAGGAATATCCTCTATCCATCTATATCCTCATTTTACCTTTTTCGATTAAATTCGACAATAGGAAGATAGACCAAAAGGCCTAATATCCAACTTAAAGATAATAGGCCTTTATTATTACTGCATCACGATTAAAATACACGAATTTCTTTGACATATACGGTCTCATCATCGTTACTGTTCATGGCACGTACTTCCAGCTTCCAATAACCAGGATATGGCAGATAAGCACCGCGCGACTTGTACGTGTACTGCTTCATTCCGTAGGTTTCTTCCATGCCATTATTATTGTCCGTTTGCTTCAACGGTACTTCAAGCGGCGCTATCTCGGGTGAACGCATATCCTGCAGCTTCAGCATGACCTGCTTAGGCTTGCCAAGCTCTTCCGGAAGCCATATCTTCACCGTGAAGTCGTTCACTCCCGGGTTATTCGGTGAGATTTGCGCTGTCATATGAATTTTATCACCCATCACATGCCAGCTCAGCGGCTCGTTCGTTGGCAGTGGAGTTAAATAGGTGAATACACCGACAATTGCAACAATCATTAGTGCCAGGACGGCATCTATTTTAAGCAGGGAACCAATCCCCGAAAGCCCATTGCGTCGATGGTTGAAGCGAAGCAGTGAGCCGGTCACAATAACGAGCAATACTAGCGCGCTTTTGAACAACAACAGCTTACCCCATTGAGTTTCTACCACATAGAGAACATCCGGAAGCATAATAAATACTGACAATACACCAGATACGACAAGTACAGCCAGACTGGCAAGTGCGACCCCCGAAACACGCGGGAACAAGGCAATCGCTTCATCTCTGCTGCGTTTCCACAATACGAGAAGCATCAGCAGTCCTGCTACCCATAGGGATGCAGCAGCCAGATGAACGACATCCAGCATTACAGTCTGATTCACTGGCTCAAAGGCAGCCGCGTGGCCATTCAAGCTTTTGAACAACCAAATGAGAACGACCCATAATAGATCAATCCATAGACTTCGGAATAACACGACAAACCCAAGAAGCGACAGCATAAGCGAAGCTACCCACACATATCCGATACTCGTATGCGTGAACAGCATGGCAAGCGCCTCTGAACCACCGTCCCCAACCATTGCAAACAAATGCGTGAACATCATAAAAATAAAAGCGACCACAAAGCCCCTTTGCAGCTGTAACGTCCAGCCTTGAAGCACAGAATGCGTAGTCTCTCCCTTAATACCGTTAAACCGCAGCCAAAGTACCCAGCCGGTAAACGCCAGCATAAAAGCATAATAAACGATTCTCGAGATGAAATGAATAATATCTGTAAATTTAACACCATCGGAAAGGCCTGATGTATGCAAATGTTCACTATTCCCCGTCGTACCTGTCGGTATATTACTTAGGGTTTGCCCAACAGCGAACAAATACGTCGAATCCACCGGATGCCCGTCCGAAGATATCACATGATAGCTAACCAGATAATTGCCTTGTCCCAGATTGGGCAGGTCCAGAGTCAGCTTTGTGCGCTCCTGATTGATTTGTGCCTTGTTGGTCGTAACCTGCTTTTTGTTGGTATCCATCACTCGAATCCAGAACACACCGTCTTCGAGACGTTCATTAAAGGTTAAAGCAATTTGGGCAGGTGGTTGATCCAGCTCCGCATTTGCAGGCGGTACGGATTCCAGCAAACCGGCATGTGCTCCTGCGAGTTGGGGTATTCCCAGCAGCAGGGTAAACACGAACAAACTGATGAGAAGCAGTCCCATCAGCCTTTGAACATACGCCGATTGCTTTCCCAGGTGCTTCATTCGTACGCTTAACATACTCCCAAATCCTCCTCGTGCAGTCCCCGGTTATTCTTCGGCAAGCTTTTTTCTACCCGCAAAGCCCTCTTCCATTCCATGATAATGCGTAATACTGTCCTCTCCCTGCCGCCAACACAACAGTACCTCATGTCCGTTCCATATGGCTGGGAAATCGACGAGTCCCGTGTCAATGTCTTTTAATTGCACACCCTTTAATTCAAAGCTTTTGACAATCGTATTACCTTCCATCTGTAAAAAATCCATTTCACATTCCAAGGTAAAAAATGGATCCCTGCCCGCAGGTGGCACATGCTTGCGAAAATAAGCTTTCAGCAGCTGCAACTCGTCGTGTTTCTCTCGATATTGCTGTTTAATGCCTTGCAGCTTCTCAATATCCAATTTCACTGAAGGAATCATTGCATTAGCTTCTGCCAATGAAAAGAAAGTGGTCACATGATCATCCCCTATTCAATTAATTGTGATGATGGTCATCATGATGATGATGATGTCCATGTTCAGCGTGATCTGTCTCATCTACATGGGTCACGGAAAGCTCAGCATAGCCTACACCCTTTAACACCTGTATGCGCTGCTGCAGATCGCGAAGCCGACTGACAATTCCTCTAACTACAATGACCTCTAGGCATTGATGCTGGTTCAAATGAATGTGCAGGGTCGAATTGATTTCTTGATGGTACTGATGCTGAAGATCGGTTAGAACCATAGGCAAATCACTGACATGATGATCATACACCAGGACAATCGTTCCCGCAGCCATCTGTTCGGTTTGAATATGACCCGGCGCCAGCAGTGCTCTGCGAACCAAATCCCGAACGGCTTCCGAACGATTATCATATCCTTGACTAACCAGCATGGCATCGAATTGTTCGATCAGCGATTGCGGCATGGAGATGCCGAATCTGACGAGCGCTTCCTTCTCGTTCATATTTTTGTCTCCTTAGAGATTGCATAGTCATATTACCCCAAAACCCTGCTTGTTCTTTTAAATGTAGCACATCCACGAGCTACAAACCAAATTTTTCACGTTAATGTCACACTTGAAGTCAGTTATGAGAATTCTCAATTTACAGGTGTCCATGAACCAAGAGGAGATGGAAGAAAGCAATGCTTTCATTTGCTTGTCTACTCACGTATGCTACTATAGAATGACTAACTACATGGATAGTAAGGTGAATTCCAATATGTCTACTTTTGATCGACATACGAATACAAAATTAGTCGCTCAGCATGAGAAGTATATCATTTATCGAGGCTATGCCCCTACAAATAGTTCATATGTCCTCGTCAAAGCTCTTACATCTGCATCTCCTCATATAAACGATATTACGAAGCTGATCCATGAATACGAAATTTCCAAAGGTCTCTCTCATGAAGGTTTTGTCAAATCCATTAGCTTAGAAAAACAAGGCTCCGTCCTTGCTCTGACTATGGAGGATTTCGACAGTATCCCCCTCACAACGTATCTTCAATCGAAGCCTGTACCCCTTCAAGTGTTCTTTCCGATTGCCATTCAGCTCAGCAAAGCTCTCAACGAGTTTCATCATCATCAACTTGTTCACAAAGATATTCATCCCGGTAATATTCTGATAGATCCCACTACACTTAAAGTGAAAATTCACGGCTTTGGTCTCACCACCAGCCTTGCCCTGGCTCATCAGGCATTTGAGGGAACACCCGCTTATATGTCGCCGGAACAAACAGGAAGAATGAATCGGACGGTAGATTATCGATCAGACCTGTATTCGCTTGGAATTACCTTGTACGAAATGCTGTCAGGACGAGTTCCTTTTCAAGCTCTGGACCCGATTGAATGGATTCATGCTCATATCGCCAAAGAACCCATTCCAGTTGACACCTACAATAAAGAAATCCCTGCCCTTGTTTCCCAAATGATTATGAAGCTGACAGCCAAAAATATGGAAGAGCGGTATCAAAGTGCGTATGGTCTATCGGCTGATCTGGAAGCTTGCTATAAACAATGGTCAGAAACAGGCAGCATCGCTAACCATGCGCTTGATCAGGCCGCTCTGTACGGTAATTTTGAAATTCCGCAAATGGTTTATGGACGTGAGCAGGAGACTGCTCAACTGATAGAATGCTTTGATAGGTTCATGGAACTCGGTAATAAAGAAGCCGTGCTCATTACGGGTCACGCGGGCATTGGTAAAACATCATTAATCAAAGAAATATATAAACCGATCGTTGAACAAAAAGGGTACTTCATTTCCGGCAAATTCGTTCAGATCAATCGACACATTCCATATGAACCGATTATCCAGGCATTTCGCGACTTAATTGGAGAGATTCGTTCAGAGCATAGCGATAAGCTAATGGTTTGGAAGGAGCAGCTTGTTCACGCACTGGGACCGAATCTACCTGTCATTGCTGATGTTATCCCCGAGCTTACATCAATTATCGGTATAACACCACCAGTGGATGTTTTGCTGCCTATGGAATCGCAAAATCGTCTACAGCTGGCCTTTCGTCAATTTGTTCAAGTAGTTGCGAGAAGAGAGCATCCGCTCGTTATTTTTCTGGATGATCTGCAATGGGCTGATCCGGCGTCCTTACAACTTCTGGAAATCATCATGGCGGACTCGCATATCGATTACTTGTTTGTTATCGGTGCTTATCGGAATCATGAGGTGCAGCATTCCATTGCTGCCTCCCAGCAAATGGACAAGCTCCAAAAGTCCGGTTTGTCCGTTCATTCCATACAATTGGGTCCTGTAAAGATGGTTGATCTGAACAGGATGGTTGCGGATACGCTGCATTGCGACATTCAAGCATCATGGAGTTTGGCTGCTGCTCTATTTCGCAAAACCTCAGGAAACCCTTTTTTCTTTAAATTGCTGTTCGAAACTACGTATAAGGAGCTGCTGCTGACATATAACGTTCGTGAGCGTCTATGGGAGTGGAATCTGGAACGTATAGAAAACATTCAACATTCCGATGAAATGCTGGAATTTATTATTGACCAAATTGGCAAGCTTCCAAGCGGTACGCAAGTCGTATTGAGCCTGGCAGCCTGCTTGGGCAACCAGTTTGATTTACATATGGTTGCCGCTATGAATGGACAAAATAGCTACCAGACGGCAGCAGACTTGAAAACCGCTGTCATGGAAGGAATGATTCTACCTCTGAGCGAACCAGCCAGCCACATATTGGAAAGCTCCATGGAGATGATAGCCTCCGAATGTTTTCAAGATCAACCCTTGATGTATCGATTTATGCATGATCGGATTCAGCAAGCCGCTTATTCGATCATGGAAGAGGAACAGAGAATGCAAGCTCATCAACAGGCTGGCGCTTTTCTGCTTCAGCATACGGACAGCAAGGAACGGGACATACGTTCATTTGAAATTGCCAATCATTATAATCAAACGATCCATAGCGCCATCAGCGAACCGCCTCGGGAACTTCTAGTTGAGCTCAATATCCGTGCAGGACGTCAAGCAAAAGCTTCATCTGCCTTTGAAGCGGCTTCCCAATATTATCAGAAGGCCGTTCATTTCATCGAGGAAAAGGATTGGAGCATCAGATTCGAGTTCTGTTTCGAGCTTTTAATGGAGCATATGGAGTGCCTTTATCTCAGTGGCAGCCCAAGCACGGCAGAGCAGCTTGTTGAGTCTATGCTTCATCGTGCCCAATCCCAAAGAAAACGCACCCATGTTCGCCTTATCCAAATTACGCATTACGTCAATATGGGAAAATATGTCGATGCCATAACTCTTGGATTGGATAGCCTGCAGGAGTATGAAATTCGGATTCCCCGATACCCAAGTAAGGAGATTGTTCTTGAGGAAAGAGAAGCTGCCCATGAGCTGATCATTCGTGACATGCACAGTCTATTGGAATTGCCGGAGGTAAAAGATGCGGATCTACTGGCTGCGATGAATTTGATGCTCACCTTAATACTGCCTGCTTTGATTTCCGACAAGGACGTTTATACCCTGCTTATATCCACATATATGAAGCTTTCCATTGAATATGGCAACTGCCCCGCTTGTGCTTTGGCTTATGGGTCATACGGGATTCACGCTAGCTTTGTTTTGGGGAAATATGAGATCGGACAACAGCTGGCTAAAATCGCCTACCAGCTTTCAGAGAAATATCGGCTTTCATCGATCCGAGGAAAAGTTTATTTTATGGTAGGCAAGGTGCTTAATCAATGGGAAGACAATGAAGCACACAATAAGGCTTATTGGGTCCAAGGGATTCAACTGAGTATGAACAATGGGGACTATATATATGCCCGCTTGGCCATGGCTGACCATGTGAATTATACGTACACGCGCAAAAAACTGGGAGAGCTGCATGATCTTGTTCAGTCGTATTTGTCAACAATCGCCCAAAGCAAAAAAACTTATCGTATCGTTACCTTATATAATTATTTGCAACTGATCTCGGATCTTCAAGGATTAACCAATGACATCATTACCTTGGATATTACCCAATTGAACGAATATAACTCTGTTATCAATGAGTCTGGGGGAACGGAGTTCAAAGCGCTTCAATCTTTCAGAAATTATACCTATAAAACACAAATCCATTATTTACTCGGTAATTACTCTCAGGCAATTCAAGCGGCTGAACGTGCTGTTGCATTCATCGAATACACCTCGTTTCTCGCACATGTACCTGAGCATCATTTTTATTATTCACTGGCTATTAGCGCGGCTTGGGATACGTTTACAACTACGGAGAAACAGTACCAATGGACTCTGCTGGAGCATTACCAATTGACAATGAAGCAGTGGGCAGAGGTTAATCCTTCCTACTACATGCATAAATATAAGCTGATAACCGCCGAAATGGCACGCATATCCGGTGATGAATCAACCTCAATAACCTTGTACCATGAATCGATCATGGCTGCCCGAGATAGCGGCTATATTCAGAACGAAGCTATTGCGAGTGAGCTTTTTGCCAAGCTGTATTTGGCCAAGGGAATCGATAAAGTGGCCCGGGTTTACATGACTGATGCGTATGAAGGCTATATCAGCTGGGGTGCACAGGTTAAAGCTCGCGACCTATTGAGCAAATATCCCGAGCTCTTACCTTCCGAGAGCACCTTTAACCGTGAGCTTGTCATGAATCGGACACCAGAAGTCAAAGAATCCTCCAATCTCATTGATTTGGCCAGCATCCTGAAGGCGGCTCAATCCTTTTCCAATGAAATCAATCTGGAACAGCTGCTGTTCAAGCTCATGGGTATACTTATCGAAAATGCAGGCGCACAAAAGGGTTGCTTGCTGGTTTCAGAAGGAACGTCCCTGTTATCCAAGGTTTACGCACAGGCAGAGGATCGCTTCCTCACCTCCTTGGAATCCGTCCCATTGGAGCGCTGCGAGTATGTGTCACCCGATGTAGTAAGCTACGTGAGCCGAACTGAACAAGTTGTTAGCATCGATGACGCACGGATGGATAAGCAATTCTCGGATGACAGGTATATCATCAAGCAACAGCCCAAATCGATCCTTTGTTTTCCCATTTTGAAGCCTGACCATCCAGCATTGATTCTGTATCTGGAAAATAACCTGACGACTCATGCATTTACAGCGGACAGGATTGATGTTTTACAAATGCTCTCATTTCAAGTTTATTTCGTGTTAACCCTGCTGCAATCCTATGGCAAAACAACGATTCCGATAGCGACGACTCATTCAGCCAAAATACCTGCCTCTCTTGTTGATCCGCTGACTAGCCGTGAGCTGGAAGTATTAAATTTAGTAGCTAAAGGGTTGTCCAACCTGGAAATAGGCGACCAATTGGGTGTTGTGGTGGGGACCGTCAAAAATCATATCCAAAATATATACGGTAAGCTGGAGGTTAACAAAAGAACGAAGGCTGTCTCCCAGGCAAGGGAATTGAAGCTATTGAATGAGGATCCTATGTAGCGATTAACGAAAAAGTCAACTAATCTATTGAACTCTCACAACGTGTAGGTCTATCCGCCTATTTTTTATTTAGCTGATTTTCGTGTCGATTTAGAACATCTCGCTTATTTATCCGTAATTGACCGATTATGGCGAAATACAGCCATTTATTATAAAGCCCAAACCTTTCAGGACTATTTTTCGAGAAAATTAAGAGATTGACACGACACCATATATTGAGGTAAATTCATTTTACGGCTTCAAAAGCAACTAGATCTTGTGTGATCCACTATCATATGTCATTTGTTTTGTCAATGTGTTTTGCACAAACTTTTTAACCTCCATGCATGCAGCTGATGACTGGCATGTGCCTGTTTTGTCAACAGGACAACATGCTTTTTCCTTGTCTAAAAAAGGACACCGTATCTGATTTCATCTTATTTTTGTTCAATGAAGGAGTAGATAGCACGATGATTATTGTCAAAAGAGATGGCACCAAAGAAGAACTGGTATTTTCCAAAATGAAAAAGGTTATCGATTTCGCCAGTGAAACGTATCCGGATTGCGATCCGCTAGAGCTGGAAACCGCTTTGCTGCCTCTGTTCCGCAATGGAATCACCACCCAAGAAATTCAACGACTGTTGATTCAAGTTGCTGTGGAAAAAACAAGCGTGGAGCAGCCGACCTGGCAGTATGTTGCCGCCAAGCTGCTTGCTTATGATTTATATAAAGAAGCTCGTCTTAACCGCAAGTATGGACATTTCGGCTATGGCGATTTGTACTCGCTGATTACATATTTAACCGACATGGGCTTGTATGGCAAATACATTCTCGAGCATTACTCCCGTGAAGAAATTCAAGAGCTTGGAACATATATCAAGCCTGAACGCGATTATTTGTTAAATTATATCGGACTCAAAACATTGGCAGACCGTTACCTCATTCGCGGCCTTGACAAGGAAGTACTGGAGCTGCCACAGGAGCTGTTCATGGGAGTTGCGATGCATCTGGCCATGAAAGAAACGGACAAGCTCAAATGGGCAAAGCAGTTCTACGATGTGCTGAGCAAGCTCGAAATGACGGTTGCAACACCAACACTCGCTAATGCGAGGAAGCCGCTTCACCAGTTGTCCAGCTGCTTTATTGACACGGTGCCGGACAATCTGTGGGGAATTTACAACGTGGATCAAAGCTTCGCACAGGTGTCCAAGCATGGCGGCGGCATGGGTATCTATGTTGGTAAAGTCCGCAGCAAGGGCTCCAATATCCGCGGATACAAGGGCGTCGCTGGCGGCGTTATTCCATGGATCAAAAACTACAATAACACCGCTATTGCAGTTGACCAGTTAGGCGTACGCTCCGGTGCTGTCGCCGTCTACCTTGACGTATGGCACAAGGACGTTCTGGACTTCCTGAACCTGAAAACCAACAACGGCGACGATCGGATGAAAGCACATGATATTTTCCCTGGCATTTGTATTCCTGATCTGTTCATGAAAACCGTTCAGGAACGTGGTAATTGGTACTTGCTGGATCCTCACGAGGTTCGTAAGGTCAAGGGTTACTCCATTGAAGACAGCTGGGGTGAAGAATGGGAGCGTCGTTACCAGGAGTGCGTCAACGATGATAAAATTTCCAAGGACGAAATTCCGGCAATCGATATCATGAAGCGTATTTTGACCAGCGCATTCGAAACTGGCACACCGTTCCTGTTCTTCCGTGATACCGTTAACCGCGCCAACCCGAACAAGCATGCCGGCATGATCTACTGCTCCAATCTGTGCACCGAAATTTGCCAGAACATGAGCCCGACCGAATTGCTGCAAACCCAGCATGAGGATGGCATCATAACCAATCAAGTCAAAAGCGGAGATTTCGTTGTATGTAACCTGTCTTCTCTTAACCTGGGCCGTGCGTACACAAAGGAAGATATCGAGCGTGTCGTGACTACCCAAATGCGGATGATGGACAATGTTATCGACTTGAATTACTACCCGATCCCGCAAGCAGAAATTACAAACAAAAAATACCGTGCTGTCGGTCTCGGCTCGAGCGGCTATCACCAAATGCTCGCTCAGCTCAAAATCCAGTGGGAATCCGATGATCACGTCGCCAAAGCGGATGAGGTTTATGAATGGATGAACTATTACGCTGTCAAAGCCTCCATGGAAATCGCCAAGGAAAAAGGCGCCTTCAAAGCATTCGAAGGCAGTGAATGGCAAACTGGCGCTTACTTCGATTCCCGCGGCTACAACAGTCCTGAATGGCTGGAGCTGAAGGAACATGTTGCCCAATACGGCGTACGTAACGGCTGGATGTTCGCTATCGCACCAACAGCGTCTACATCTTTGATCGCCGGTTCCACTGCAGGTATCGACCCGATCTTCAATAAATTTTTCGTTGAAGAGAAAAAGAACGCCGTTATCCCACAAACGGCACCTAACCTTAACGCCGAAACCATGTGGTATTACAAAGAAGCCCACTTGATCGATCAGCTGTGGAGCATCAAAGCCGCTGGCGTTCGTCAGCGCCATATTGATCAGGCGCAGTCGTTCAATCTCTACATCACTCCTGAGCTATCCGCGAAGGAATTCCTGGAGCTGTATATGGCCGCCTGGGAAAACGGCCTGAAAACCGTTTACTACGTCCGCAACAAAAGCTTGGAAGTCGAAGATTGCGTAAGTTGCTCCGCTTAAAAATAATAGTAATCAGCAGCAATTGGGATATCTTATAGGTATGTCTTGATCTTGCAGCAGCGAAGCGAACTGCTTGCTCTTCGCTCTTGATCTCGCAGCAGCGAAGCGAACTGCTCAGCCCTTGACTTTAAGCCTTAAGCTTGTCATCTCGTATCTCTTGACCTGCACCAACCGTAGAGCGTGTATCCCCAAAGGGGTACGGAAAGCGAGGATACCACCAACCTTACCGCTCCAACCATCACAGCACTACAGTTAAGCGTGTGACCCGCAGGTGAGACTTGGACTCTGGCGCAAGACAGAGCCTAAGTCCCACCTGCGGGTCACGAACGCGAGTATAACACACAATAGAAACTCTCCCGTCAGAGGGGGTCCAGGGGGCAGCGCCCCTTGGGGTCCCCCTCCCAGGGGGATTTAGGGGGTAGGCATCCACTTTGGATCTCAAAAAAAAGAAACTTTTCAACGAACACGGCGACCGTGATTGGGGCAAGCGCCGAATGATTGGCGGCAATACCACGAACCTGATCGAGCTCAACAATGTTAAATACGATTGGGCTACGAAGATGTACCGCAACATGATGAATAACTTTTGGATTCCCGAGGAAATCCCTTTGGCCCAGGACGCCAAGGACTATAAATTCCTTTCACCGCATGAGCGCCAAGGATATGATAAGATCATCAGCTTCCTGATTTTCCTGGACTCCCTGCAAACCTCCAATTTGCCTAACATTAATGAGTACATCACCGCTCCAGAGGTTAATTTGTGCCTAACCGTTCAGACCTTCCAGGAGGCGGTACATAGCCAAAGCTACTCCTACATCTTGGACAGCGTTTGCTCGGCAGAGGTTCGCGATGATATTTACAACCAGTGGCGGGAAGACAAGCATTTATTGCGCCGTAATCGTTTTATCACCGACCTGTATGAGAAGTTTATCGACGATTCTTCAACAGTGAACTTGCTGCGCGCAATCATGGCTAACTATATTTTGGAGGGCATCTATTTTTACAGCGGCTTCAGCTTCTTCTATTCGCTGGGGCGTCAAGGTAAAATGCTCGGTACCGTATCCGAAATCAAATATATTCAACGTGATGAGTTAACCCATTTGGCTTTGTTCCAGAACATTTTCCGGGAAATCCGCAAGGAAAATCCAGAAATCTTCACGAACGAATTGATTGAGGATTTGCGTCAAATGATGAAAACCGCCGTTGAGCACGAAATCGAATGGGGTCAATATATTACTAATGATATGATGAATGGTCTGAGCAATGAGATTATTGATCAATATATCAAATATTTATCCAATGAGCGCCTGAAGATGCTCGGACTGGAAATCCTTTATCCTGAGGTTGTTGAGCATCCGATGAAATGGGTCGAAAACTTCAGCAATATGAACAGCATGAAGACCGACTTCTTCGAGCAAAAGGTAACCAATTACAGCAAATCTTCCAGCCTGAACTGGGATGATTTGTAAGAAAACTACGAAACTCCTCCTAAATAGAACAGAAAACCTAACAAAAAGACCCGCGCGGCCAACGATGGCTGTCACGGGTCTTTTTGTTATCTTGATGGATCTTTTCTTCGGTCTCGTACAATATCATTTAACTCCTTTTAAGTTCTTTCTCCTTCCCCTGGTAAGAACACATATCTGCCTTTTCCATGTGGAATACATACCGGTGTTCCAAAGAGCAGATCGCGTCCGATTTCGCACTCCATTCGGAATACATCACGAATCATTGCCTTGGTCACAATGTCCTCTGGGAACCCCTGTGAATGAATTCCCTGATTGTGAACGGCGATCATATGATGGGCATAGCGGCAAGCAAGGTTCAGATCATGCAATACCATCACAATGGTCCTCTGCTCATGCTGATTCAAATCGTACAATAAATCCAGAATCTCAACCTGATGAGACAAATCGAGATACGTGGTCGGCTCATCCAGCAGCAGTGTTTCCGTATCCTGGGCGAGCGTCATCGCAATCCAGGCACGCTGCCGTTGTCCTCCCGAGAGTGAATCGACAGCTCGTTCTGCTAATGACTCCAGATGTGTCGATATAAGGGCAGCGCGAACCTTGCGCTCATCCTCTTCAGACCATTGCTCGAATATACCCTGATAAGGATAACGGCCTAACTTAACGAGCTGAAGGACTGTTAATCCTTCTGGTAGCACGGGCCCTTGTGGCAGTACCGCCATTTGGCGGGCAACTTCCTTGGTAGAAATGCGCGCAATATCATGACCATTCAAGAGAACAGAACCGTGATTGGGTTTAAGCAAACGGGCAAAGGAACGCAGCAGGGTCGACTTTCCACAACCATTACTGCCGATGAGTACAGTTATTTTCCCTTTAGGAATATGTAAATCCAAATGCTCAATAATCTTCGTATCCCCATAGGATAAAGACAGGCTTTGAGCCGATAATATGTTCAATTTGCTGAGACCTCCTATAAGTTTTGCGCAGCAAAACTAGCTCCGTAAGCGTAATCTTTTAATTTTTTTTCGCTTTTATCAACAAATAGAGGAACACAGGAGCTCCGAGCACTGCGGTAAATACACCAGCCGGGATATCTCGAGGCGGCAGCACCATGCGGCCAATCAGGTCGGCAGTGACCAATATAATAGCTCCGACAATCGCCGAGCACAACAGCAGCGCACCATGTGAGCCTCCAACCAATCTGCGTGAAATGTGGGGTGCCATTAGCCCGACGAAGCCGATGCCCCCAACAAAGGCGACAGCCGACCCCGCCAGTGCAGCTGCGGTTGCAATCAACCCCAGACGCTGAAGCTGAATGCGCGCACCCAATGTAACAGGCAGCTCATCACCGAGTACTTGAATATTCAATCGACGAACAAGCAGAATCAAGATCGGAATACAAACGAGCAGCCATGGCGTAAACTGATGAATTTCTTTCCAACTGGCTCCATATATAGTGCCGATAATCCAAATATGCGCTTTACTCGCTACAATAATCGTACTAAATATGATGAACAACGTTTTAAAAGCCTCGAGCAGCGCGGATACTCCCATCCCTACAAGAATCATTCGCAGCGGAGAAACACCTTTCTTCCAGGCAGCAAAATAAATAAAGCCCGCTACCCCAGCAGCACCTGCAAAAGCAAAAACAGGCATCCAGGCAATACTCAAACTTTGGTTAAATAACGCCAGGTACAGCACAGCCATCATAGCAGCACCACTCGTCACTCCGATGATGTCTGGAGAGGCAAGCGGATTTCGGATCACACCCTGTAGAATCGTGCCCGATAAAGCCAAGGCCATGCCGGCAAGGCAAGCGAGCAGCACGCGCGGTATTCGGAAATTCCAGATCACGTTCGCTTCCATCGATTTACTTACGTTTTCATCGAATAGAACCTGAAGCGTGCGCATTGGCGATATGTAGAGAGTACCAACACCGATGCTGACCAAAGCAAGCACAACGAGTAGTAACAGGAGCCCAAGCAGCGTCCAGCCCGCCTTCTTTTCGAATAAAATGGAAATCCGCAATCTGCTGAAGCGAATCGTCTTGTAACGGTTCATGACTTCAACAGCTCCTTTCTTGCCAAATAGATGAAAAAGGGCGCGCCGACAATAGCCGTCATAACCCCGACGGGAACCTCTTTGGGAAATGCAACAAAGCGGGCACTTATATCTGCCGTCACCAGCAGGATCGCACCAAATAAACCACAATAAGGAATCACCCATCGATAGTCTCTTCCAACCACACCGCGTACGATATGTGGGATAACAAGACCAACGAAGCCGATAGGGCCTGCAATAGACACGGATCCTCCTGCCAGCAGCACCACAATGAGCAGGGAAATCATTTTCAATCTGAATGTGTTTTGCCCCAAACCTTTGGCTACATCCTCACCCACCGATATCACATTCATGGCCTTGCCTAAAAGCAGTGCACTACCAAGTCCGATAACAAAAAAAGGCAGCACAGGCCTTATATGTTCGATTTTGCGTCCATCGACTGAACCTGCCAGCCAAAACAATACACTATCCAGCGTGCTTTCATCTGTCACAAGCACCGAGGCCGTAAAAGAAGCAAATAATGCGGCTATCGTCGCCCCCGCCAAAGTTAGCTTAAGTGGTGTTAACCCTTCTCGCCCAACTGAACTGATCAAATAGACGAATATGGCTGCAACTGCAGCTCCCGCAAAGGAAAACCAGATCATTTCACTTTGTGCAGAAATAGACAGCAGCGCAACCCCAGCTACAATGAAAAAACCTGCACCCGAATTTACCCCGAGGATTCCCGGAGATGCCATCGGATTACGGGTGAGTGCCTGCATCAAGGCTCCTGATATCGCCAGCGCTGAACCGACAAGCACAGCGACAAGCGCCCTTGGCAGACGCAGCTCCCGAATGATAATATGCTCATTCGAACCATCAAAAGCCATATAGGCATGAAATACGGAGGTCCAGCTCGTATTCGTATATCCGTAAACATTGCTAGCCAAAAATAAACCAGCCAAAATGAGCAAACTAAATAAAAAACCGATAACCCTGGACAGCGTATTTCGCAATATCATATCTCAAACCCCTTCGGCAGCCTATATAACATGCGTTGTATCTTGTACCCATTATCCGTCCATAAGCACAAGCAAACCCGCATGTGGAAGTGAATTCCAACATGCAGGGCAGTATGAACAGACTTATTTAATTAAATATTTGGTTAACTCATCCAGCAACAGATTAGCTGAAATGATCCCGCCAGAGGAGTTCCAAATACCGTCATTCACTTTATGGGCATTACCTTTTTTAACGACATCAAGGTTTTTCCATAATGTCTCCTGCTGCCATTCCTTCTCAGCCTTTGTCGTTTCGCCCTTATCATCCTCCAGGGTGAAGTAAAACAGAATATCACCTTCCAAATCGGGTATCCGTTCCTTGCCGATAATATCAGCAAACGTGTCCTTATCCTGAGCGGCTGGACGCTTCAGTCCAATTTTCTGAATAATTCCGCCAGCAAATGTATCCTTATAATAGATGCGAACCTTATCTCCCAAATAGAAACGCACCAACGAGATTTTCGTATTGATCCTGTCACCCAGCTTGGACTGAAGTTCCTTGATCCTCTTTTCGTAATCAGCTATTTTTTGCTCGCCTTCGGCCTTCTTGTTCAGCGCTTCCGAATATACTTTAAAGTTGATCAGCATATCAGAATTGGTACGTTCGGAAAATACAGTTGGCGCAATACTAGACAATTGATCATATATTTTTTCCTGGCGCAGCTTAATACCAATAATAAGATCGGGCTTTAATGCAGCGATAGCTTCCAGATTCGGCTGATTCTCATCACCGACAATTTGCACGCCCTCCAGCTTGCTTTTCAAATGGTCATACATCGGCGCAACACCCCATGCCTTAACCATACCAACTGGCTTAAAGCCGAGCTCAAGCGCAGCCTCCACGGCATCGTTACCAAGCACAACAACCCGCTTTGGAGTGCCTTTGATCTTGGTCTCACCCATTGCATGCTTAACCGTGTATTCCGTTTTGACATCTTCCACAGGTTTGGTGGATGGTGCCGATTGTGCAGCAGCTTGCGCCGGAGCCTTAGGTTCTGCAGCAGGCTGTGTATGGGTTGCTGTACCTCCGCATGCTGACAGAATAAGCGTCACGGTAAGCAGCAATAAGGCTATGATCGAAATTTTGTTTCTTTTTCCAGTCATGCTTGTCTCTCTCCCTTTTACTTTGATAATGATTCTTGTTATCATTGAATAGCATATAGGATGCTGTAATAATCGTCCATGCCCTGTAGTATCCGTTTTGTTACACTATTCTACCTTCAGCATCGATACAAAATGAGAGGTAAGGAAAGGATTTGACGGCTATGCCCTTTCGACCATTACATGCAAGACCCCATACCCTGTACCTGCTCTCATCCATTCGCAGATTCCGGCGACATAACCCTTTCACGATCCCTCTCAGGACTGTTCCCATACCTGTGCTCTGTTTCATTAGCAAAGGAACAGGCGTGGTGCATATCAACGATATGATGCATCGAATCGAACCCCTTCAATTGTTATTCCTGAACCCTGGCATGACGATCGAAGCAACCTTTCACTCCAAGGACATCGAATACTTTATGATAATCATGAATCCGATCACGATTACGAGGCGGAAAAGCCAGTGGCAGGCTGCCAGAAATAGCGAAATCCCCCCGCTGCCTCCTGGTCTCGTATCTATCAGTGATGGCGGACAAGTGTTAGAATGCGTCCAGCAGTTGTATGATTCAAGTCAGTCCAAGGATTGTACAAGCCAAGCGCAGCTCAAGCTCGATTTGCAATTTCAGGAGCTGCTCGGTTTCATCATGCGCAATTCGGACAGTCAGCAGCGTACGTCATCTCTGCATAGTGGAATCGATCACAGCATCGACTATATGAACAAGCATTTTCAAGATAAAATAAGCAGGGAAACTTTATCCAAAATAGCGCAGCTTACGCCGAATGCATTTTGCCGCAGCTTCAAAAAAGTGACAGGTACCTCGCCGACCGATTATTTGAATCGCATACGGATTCAGCAAGCTAAAGAGAAATTAGGTCCTGATTGTTCTGTAAAGGAAGTCGCGGCTGCGGTCGGTTATGGCAGTGAATATTATTTCAGCCGTATTTTTAAAGAAACTGTCGGCCTTTCTCCAAGCCTCTTTATCAAAAGAGAACGACTGCGGGTCGCCACTGCCTCTCGTGTATACTTTCAGGATAACTTGTCCTCTATCGGGATGAACCCCGTCGCATCAGTCGACTGCTACAGGTATCCAGGTATGGATGAAGCCGAATACAATCGACGAATGGCATCTCAGATGGAGCAGCTGCGGCTGGCGAAGCCTGACTTGATTATCGCTGATTATTTTCACACGTCACTCTATGATGCTTTGAAAGAATTCGCCCCGACTGTTATTATTAAGCATCATCTGGATTGGCGAGTCGCTCATATGAACATTGCTGAGCTTGTCGGACGTGAACAAGAAGCCGTTCAAACCTTCAATCAATTGGATGAACGGGTGATGGATGTTCGTCATCTGTTACAGGCATCAACCCTTCAGACCAGTGTCACTATTCTCCAGATTGTGAGTACAAGCATTCGCATTCAAGGTACGGTTCATCACCCTTTGAATGACTTATTATACAAAGCTCTCGGTATGAACCCAGGGGATGCCGTACCGCGTAATAAAATGAGAGAGGAATGCTCGATCGAGGAGCTTCCTGCGCCGCAGACGGATCATCTGTTTATTATCAAGCAGAACCATCATCTGCAGGTTGAGGAGCTGTGGGACCAATTGCAGCAAGCTCACTATTGGGGGTCAATTCGAGCGGTCATCCATCAGCAGGTTCATTTTGTTCAAAACTGGCTGTTAATGAGCTGGACACCCCAGGGAAGGAATCGAATCCTCGACGATATCATCCGTATTCTGGTACGGTAAAACCGCAACAAAACAAGCCGCGTTAACCACACTTGAAGCGTGGTTAACGCGGCTTGTTTATAACATAATTGTTCTGTTTATTTATCGAGTCCTTTGGGCTGAACTTCGCTCTACCCGAGCTCCAGCAGCTGCTTGACCTTGACCTCCAGCTCCACCATGGAAAATGGCTTATGCATATACGTATCAACGCCCAATTGAAGCCCTCTGGTTAAATCTTCCTCGCGGCTGCGTCCCGACAACATCAATATCCGTACTTCTTCCGGCTTGTTAGACTCTTCCTTCATTCGTTCCAGCATTTCGAAGCCGTCCAGCCTTGGCATTAAACCATCCAATATACACAAATCGACCTGCTGACTTTTCAATATCAAATAAGCTTCCTCACCGTCAACTGCCTCAACAAAGCTAACAGGAAGATGCTGCAGCTTGGATACAAGAATAGAACGGAGAATACGATCGTCATCGGCAATTAATATCGTCTTTTTACGTTCCTTGACCGTAACCGTTCCCGTGGTTTCAGCAGCAGACATTCCTTGGGAATAGAGCAGTGCTCCGTTACGCCCATTTTGCTTGGCTGTATACATCGCATCATCGGAGTTTTTGATCCACTCCTCCACTGTCATCCCATTCGACCATTCGCAAATGCCCGCAGAAAAGGTAATATGAAAGGCTTGCCCTTCATTCTGAGCTACAGGCCCACACCGGGCATGCTCCAATATGGATTCCACTACCTTTAACGTTTGTGGCCCCGACATTCCCGGGAAAATAATGACAAACTCTTCTCCCCCGAACCTTGCCAGCACATCGGTCGCTCTTAAGTGATTTTGCAATAAATGCGCCAACCCTTGCAGAACGAGATCGCCAATATGATGTCCATACGTATCATTGATCGATTTGAAGCGATCGATATCGATAAATACGAGAGACATCGGTGACGGATAACGTTCGATGCGTTGAAGCTCAACCTTAACCTGATGGTCAAAATAACGTCGGTTATATACGCCCGTCAAGGGATCACGAAAAGCCATCTGTTCAAAATCCTTGGTCCGCTTCAGCAAACTGTACACACGGGCACTTAATTCTTCATATTGAAATGGTTTCGTAATAAAATCATCCGCACCCAAATAAAAGCAGCGAACTTTGTCATGAATATGATCACGCCCCGAAAGAACAACCAACGAAATCCATTTGAGCGTTGGATCTTCTTTTACAAATTCAAACAGCTCATAGCCAGATTGAGGGTGCATCATTAAATCCAGCAAAATCAGATCATAGGTGAATTCCCTCAGTAATTTTTTTGCTTCTGGTACATCTCTGGCCTCATCAACCCCATAACCTTCAAGCTTAAAGCGACGGACCAAATAGGAACGCAGCACATCGTCATCATCGATGACAAGCAATCTGCTTCCCAAGGCCATCATCGGCGCGCGCTTACTCATCTGCTCCTGCTGCTCATCCAGGTCAAGCTCCTGCTCATAAATATCGATTTCCATCGACAGCTGCTGCATCAAGTCTGTACTCCCCGCAAGCGATGTTTGAAACTCGTTCTTAATCAAATTATCCTGAATGACTAAAAGCTCCAAATCCTGGGCCCACTCCCAACGACGAACGAGTTTTTCGGCAATAGCCCCAATGCGTATAAAACCAAACATCGGTGCGCTTCCCTTAAGCGTGTGGACAAGCCGATACAACTTCAGAGCAATATCCAGGTTCATATCCGCTTCCTGTATCACACTCAGTTCACTGAGTTGAGCCAGCTGCTTGCGTAGTTCTCCTATATATTTTTTCCGGCCTTCCTTCATCAGCTTTTCTTCTCTGCGAATACGTTCCTCAGGTGTCGTTTGCCGCAAAACCTTTCACATCCAGTCACTATTTATATTCTTGAATTAGCTTTCAATTAATTGCTGAACCGTATCTGCCAGCTGCAGCGGGCTGAAGGGCTTGACGATATAAGTGCTCACCCCGGCAGTACGTGCCCGATCACGATCCTTCTCCAGCGCCTTCGCTGTTAATAGAATCACCGGTGACTGCTGATTCGGGTTGTCATGATTGCGAAGCCACTCACAAACCTCTACACCCGTCAGTTCCGGCATCATATAATCGAGAATGATCAGATCATATTTGTTACTTTTTATGTAGTCCAGGGCTTCTTTACCGTCCTCTGCCTCTGTGATATGGTAACCTTCATCAGCAAGAGTTTCCGTTAATAAAAAGCGCAGCGCCATTTCATCATCAGCCAATAAAATGTTATAATTGGACATTAACTTGATTCTCCCTATTTAAGTTAAACTGAACTGACATTAAGCTGTATTATAGCATTGTTTTACATTTATATGTAAAAAATTTGAGTGGTGAAATTATAGGTAATAAGGCTTATTTTTAAGTCATAAGAACTATGTTATTGTATGAAATATGACCTTTATTATTGAAATTATTATTCAGTTAGATCGTTAGAACTACTACAGGAGTTGAACATATGGATAATATTGACTACGTTGTAAAAAAAGTATCTACCTGTATCACATTTGGCCAACCAGTCTCCTCAGGATCGGTTATGAGCCAACGCTTATCGGACCCCCGTATATCGATTTCAGCCTATTATATGTCTATGAAAATGATAAATGAAGCCGAGCATTATTACCATGAGGTTTGGCTAAAAAAGGAAGGTCTCTTCGCGATCACGGAAGCCTGGTATAAAGACTCCAGTGTATCACGCAAGCTTCTCCATGACAACCTTACCTTTGAGCAGCTCAAGGGGCATTTTGGTGAAGAAGAAGCGAACTCTGTCGTGCTGCGAATGACCGAGATTATAAAGAAATCTGAAAGGGATGACTGGCGTCCTCAATCCAGAAGGAGTTAAGCATTCATCTCGCTTCATTCTTTTCGATGCAAGAGCCGTTGCACTCACCCGCGCATTCCAGCAGCGGCCTGGAGTGTAACCCCCTCCTGCACCAAGCGACTGGAAATCAGCTCTGCAAACATCAGGGCATTGGGCGTGTCTCCATGGATACACAGGGTATCCGCCCTCAAGGATATACTTCCCTTGTCAGTAACCACCTTACCTTCCTTAATCAGCCCGATAGCCTGGCTAATCGCTTGCTCTGGTTCTTCTATTACTGCATTCGGTTCAGATCGAGGAGTCAGCGTACCATCAGCACGATATGTACGATCGACAAAAGCCTCCTCAGCGACACGCAGCCCCATCTTCCGGCCTGCCTGGATCAGTTCACTGCCCGCAAGACCGAATAAGATCAATCTCGAATCGATACGATAAACCGCTTCGGCTATCGCCACGGATAATTCGGCGTCTACCGCAGCCATATTGTACAAAGCACCATGCGGCTTCACATGCTGCAGAACAGCACCCTCCGCGAGTACAAATCCCATTAAAGCACCAACCTGGTAAACCACCATCTCATAGGCTTCATCTACAGTGATCTGCAGCTTCCGTCTTCCAAAACCTGCAAGATCGGGCAGTCCTGGATGAGCGCCAATCGCAACTCCATGCTTGAGACAGAGACGAACCGTCCGACGCATGATAGCAGGATCACCCGCATGATAGCCGCAGGCAATATTAGCCGAAGTGATATACTTCATTAGCAGCTCATCACGATCAACCAAGTAAGAACCAAAGCTTTCCCCCATATCACAGTTCAAATCCACACTTGGCATTTTGGCTCTTCCTTTCTTATACACAGCATGCTCGTACATGGCTGTAAAATGAAAAAAAGCCCTTCGGCTTTTTTCATAGTCATCTTTTCAATTGCTTATATGGAGACCGACTGTGAAGCAGCCGCATCAGCTGAGCCTATAATCCAGCTAGTGCTGACGGGCAGTGGCACAGCGCGTTTTGACGATAATTTTACGAATGCTATCTTCAGATAAGTGATAAGTCTGAATGAGCTCCAGAACCGTTGAACCGTTCTCATACAGTCTGTATATCTCATGATTACGACGCTGAATCGTTTGGCGGGTACCGTTATTCTCGCCCCAACCAGCGCGTGTCTGTTCTTTTTTGGGAATGTAGATAATCTCGCCCTGAATGTAATCCTGCAGTTGCTTAAGCAGGCTAGGGGGAAGAAAATCTCTTCCGTTCTTGTAACCCATAGATGAAATCCTCCTTCCGTGCTTTCATTGCAAGCGCCGCCGAGAAAGAGATAAGCATTTTCATCTTCACACCTCCTAAAATTAGAAAAAAAAAACACGATCGCCGTATCGTGCCTGAGAGTCCAACTATGTCATGTTCCATGTCAACGACGTCAGGTAACGGTGGTGGAAAAAATGCTTATTCAGTTCAGCCCTACCTCTTTAATTGCTGTGCCCTCAAACATTGAATGCCACTCCCTTCGTCTTAGTTTTCATGAAACTTTTAATCGCATCTAACAACTGCCTATACAAACAAAATTATACATTATGTACGGTTGAAATGTCCACTCCCGTATCGAATGGAAACATATAAAGGGAGGCTATAAAGCCTCCCCGCCATTATGGCATCTCTGCTTACGCAGAGATCACCTCAGGTTGTAGAATCATTGTTCATGATCACTCCTTTCCTTGGTACGTTAGCGGGCCCGCTACAATATCTATTAACTCATATCAGCACGGTTCGCTCAAGTTAAAGAATAATTATAATTATTTGTTCCTGATTGATCATAAGGATACTTTGTTGTTAGAATCCCTGCTTGGCCAGCCAAATTGCGCAGGCATCCGTCCAGGCACGTACGCCCACCTGCTCTTCAGCCAACCCTAATCCATGACGACCACTCTCATACACATGCAGCTCGAAAGGTACTTTGTGGCGGCTGAGCGCCGAAGCAAACATCAGACTGTTTTCTACTGGAACTGATTGATCATCTGCCGTGTGCCATAAGAAGGTCGGAGGTGTCTGATCGGTTACCTGATTTTCACTCGACAATAGCTCCACAAGCTGTGGATCAGCTGGATCACCCAACAGATTATTGCGCGAGCCTGTATGCGGGTAAGCGATGAAACTGATTACCGGATAACACAATACGAGCAGATCGGGGCGGCAGCCTTCCCGCTCAATAGGGTCCTCGGCATCTGGCCGTCCGCTGTCATGATGCGTCCCGCTGGCAGAAGCCAGATGGCCACCAGCAGAAAAACCGAGAATACCGACACGAGCGGAATCAATATTCCACTCCTTCGCCTTGCTGCGAACGATTCGAATCGCTCGCTGAGCATCGGATAACGGGTTCGGATGCTGGTAAGGAGCTACGCGATAATGTACAACAAATGCGGAAATACCTAGTGAATTGAGCCACAGCGCAATCGGCTCTCCCTCATGATCTGCTCTACGTGCATAACCCCCGCCAGGACATATGACGACCGCAGCCGTTGGTGCTCCTCCCTCCACGAGATAAGGCACCAGCGTTGGTAAATCCTCGGCCTCATTCCCTAATGCATTCGGTGTACCCTGTGGCCAAAGCAAAAGACTCATTTACATATCCTCCTTGTAGTGCGTGTTCAATAGTCCACTTTTCATCAACAAGATGGTTTCATAGGGGACTGTTCGAACAACCTTTTGCTTTGATCATACTATAATACTGAGAACGTTTACACTACTTTTTACTTATTTCCAGCATCGACGCTTGCAGCGCCGTAATCAAAAACTCATTATCCTCTTTGGTCCCCACTGTGATTCTCACATGCTGAGGAAGTCCCCATAACCCGCCATGACGCACAACCACACCTTTGGTTAACAGCAGCTCATAATATCGTTTACTTTCCGGACCAAGCTCTACCAGCACAAAATTGCTCATACTTTTGATAAAAGGCAACCCCAGTGCTGCAAAAGCCGCATACAGCTGCTCTCGGCCGTCACTATTGAGCTGTTGCGATGCCTGCACATGCAAATCATCTGTGATAGCCGCAGCCGCTGCTGCTTGTGCCAACGCATTGACGTTGAAAGGTTCCTTGACCTTGAGAATGTGACCGATGATAGCCTCCGGTGCAGCACCATAGCCGATACGTAGACCAGCCAGACCATAAATTTTGGAAAAGGTTTGCAGGACCACAACCGGATAGCCCTCACGCACATAATCCAAGCCATCTGTATAGTCATCTGCTGTTGCAAAATGGCTATAAGCTGCATCAATTACCACTAGCACTCTTGGAGGCAAGGCTGCAAGCAGCTTTTCCATATCCCGCTTTGGTAAATAGGTGCCTGTCGGATTGTTAGGTGTACATATATAGAGGATCTTCGTTCGCTCCGTTACTGCGGACAGCATCAGCTCGATGTTATATCCATAGTCCTGATTGAGCGGAACAGCGATCACTCCGGCATTCATCAAACGTGCGCCAAATTCGTATTCGGTAAATGACGGACTGGGTACGATGATCTCATCTTCCGGCTCCAGAAAAGCTTCTGAAATGAGCGAAATCAATTCATCCCCACCATTGGTGACTATGATTTGCCCTGATTGTAAATTTAATTTTGCAGCAATGGCAGCATTCACATCTTTGGCATCGGCATCCGGGTAACGATGAATTTCAGCCATGAATTGCTGAACAGCCTGTATACCTTTGGGCGAAGCTCCCAGTGGATTTTCATTGGAAGCAAGCTTCACCACCTTCGTTAGCCCCAGCTCTCGCTGAACCTCCCATATCGGTTTACCTGGTGTATAAGGCTTGATGCTTTGCAGCGCTTGACGCGGCTTAACCTGTGTTTTGATTGACATCCTATCAGCTCCTTACGCTTTATCACTACACTTTGATAATACATTAATGCGTTACTATAGTAAAGTATTTATTTTTCCGTTAATGATCGCAGTCGTCTGAGCGACGGGAATAAATACATCCATAAGCCGGCAACGGCTATAGTCCCAACGCCTCCAATGAATGCAGCTGGAACTGCTCCCATAAACCCGGCCAGCATACCTGACTCGAACTCGCCAAGCTGATTGGACGTCCCAACAAAAAGCGAGTTCACGGCGTTCACTCGGCCCCGCATTTCATCTGGAGTTTGCAGCTGCACGAGAGAAGACCTAATCACGACACTGACCACATCCGAGGCTCCAATGAATACCAAAGCAACCAACGATATCAACAAGTTCGTGGAAAGGGCGAAGAGCATGGTCGCCAATCCAAACACAAAAAGCGCTCCGAACAATGTAGAGCCAAAGGCTTTTTTAAGTGGAAAATAGGCCAACACAATCGACATCACTAATGCACCAACCGCAGGTGCAGTCCGCATAACTCCCAATGCCCAAGGACCAGCATGCAAAATATCCTGCGCAAATATCGGCATAAGCGCTGTAGCTCCGCCAAGCAGGACAGCAAAAAGATCAAGCGATATCGTTCCCAATATTATTGGACGGCGATAGATGAACACCATACCCGAGAAGATAGAACTCATGGAGAGAGGCTCCAATTTTCGGGTAATCCGCTCCATTTGGATCAGGAAGGTGAGGATTCCAGCAACTAATAGCGCTATGGCTGCTGTGACGTAAACAAAAGCAGGACCCACAGAAAAAAGCAATCCACCAAGAGAAGGACCTAGGATCTGAGCCGTTTGACCGGCTGAGGTACTCCATGCGATGGCTTGCTGCAAGATAGCTTTGGGCACCAGCTGCGGTAATAGCGCCGAGGACGAGGGCCCTTCGAAAGCCCGACACGCTCCGATAATCGCCGCAGCCACCAAAATCTGATCACGGCCAAGCCAGCCTGCTAGATTTCCAAGCAGCAGCAGAACAGCTATCGCGGCTTCGATGATCTGACATAAGAAGACGATCTTGCGACGGTCAAAGCGGTCTGCAACGTGCCCGACAACTAAGGTTAGCAGCACCATGGGTACAAACTGGGCCAGACCTACAAAACCAAGACTGAAAGCGTCATGAGTTAAATCATACATCTGCCATCCGATCGCGACGGAGAGCATTTGGAACGAGGTTGAAGATAAAGTTCGCGATATCCAAAATTTCGTGAAAGATGAATGCCTATGTATAGAATCCGGTGATTGAAGCAAAGTGAAGGTCACTTCCTTTTTACAGAATTACAAAATTACAAGATCACTGAATCAGAGCTGGGCTAGCCCGCTAGTCATGGATGACAAAAAACCTCTAAAACCAAAGGTCTTAGAGGCTCCGACACAGCCGAGCTGGTTCTATTGAGCAACAGCCATCAACAGGCTCGTCGGAATTGTAAACCCGTATAACAAGATCGCTTTACAGCTTTCGTCCAAAACTTTCATACGAAACCGTGATATTGGCATCGGCAATCGTTTTGGGGACAACATTGTTTTTCTTCAACAGCTTTTTGACCTGCGTATCATAGTTTACCTGGCCTCTGGGATGAGATTTGGTCGTAGCTACATGCTCCTCGCCATCGTATTGAAACTCCTGCTCAACGCCGCCTGCGTCTGTATAAGATCCGGTAATATTTTTTACATAGATTTCGGTCTGCTGGAGCTGTATGACACCGCCTTCGGTTTTCATCTGGATCGCTTGCTGGCCCATACGGTCTGCTTCCGATTCCAGAGCGGCATCGTCATTAATAGAAACTCCACTCTTCGCCTGCATGGTCGGATTTACACGTCCCTGCTTTTGCTGTACGACATGCCACGCTTCATGCGGCAGATGCTTTTCCTGACCGGGACCCAGATGAATATCAGCGCCCTGTGCGTAGGCTAATGCATTCAGCTCCTGCGGCTTCGACGAGTTATAATGAACCTTTACATCGTCCATTGCCATTCCAGATAAGCTTTCTACACCTTGCTGAAGCTGATCCGGCATACCATTCTTTTCCTTCTCGGATTCCTTTTCCGGAGGATCCACCACGCGTTGAATGGCAGCTCTTGATCGCATCAACTGGGCAACCGCTTTGTTGCCTATCGTTTGTTGTAGCTGCATAATGTCTGCAGGCGATGCTGGCTCATGCAGATGGTTCATGGAACTGTTGGGCTGCCGCCGCTCTTCCAGTTGCTGCTGAGGTTGTGTGAAAGAAGCAGCTCTTCCCGAATTCCGGTTTGCTTTTCTCATAAATGTCGGCATGTTAACCTCCCTTTAAGATCATACAATATCTCTACTTATTCGAGTAACACCCACAAATTTCCTGCTCTACCGAACCACATCCACCAGCTTAATCCCAAATAACTTCCCAATTGCTGTTTAAGGCAGCTTCAATTGTTCCTTTTTCAATAATATAGGAAGCCAGCAGCTCAGCCATGTCCGTCGGAATGTCCTTTACAACGGGCTTGCCATGAAACATCGTATAGTTCCCGCCACCACCAGCCCTGTAATTGTTCATCACTACCTCATATTGACCGTCCATGTCCAAAGGCTGCCCCTGATAGCCCAAGCTCTGCACACGCTCACCTTCCGGCCGCGATATGTTGAGCTTATATGTGATTCCTTCCCACATATCATAATTGTAATGCTGCGGCTTAGGCTCGCTAAAGGCTGTACTGACCTGAACCGGACCACCTTTATATTGGGCAAAATAGGCCGCAGAATGCTCCAGTGCATCCTTAATATCTTGTCCGCTCACTCTCAGCACCTGCAAAGTATTCGGATATATATAGTTGGAAACAATATCCCTCATCGTAATATTTGGCGGGAATCCCGGTGAAATATTGTCGAACAAAGCCGTATTGGAAATCGAGGCTCCTGACAGCTCCATCTGTACCCTGTTGATGAACTCTATCAGAGGATGCTCCTTTAAACGAAGTGCCATGGGGTCAGTGACCCGCATATCACCTAGCAGCTTGCCGATAGGCTGATCCAGCCACTTTTGCGTTAAGGCTTCATTGGGTTGCAATAGCTCGACAATTTCTGCTTGCGGCTGAACGCCCGAAGGAGAGAGCAGCTCGGAGGTGGATTCCAGTATATGCCAACCATTCTCTGTATGCTCCATGTGAAGTTGTACCTTCCCGAGAAACGCCCCCTGGCTGCCCGGTTGCATAATCGTGACTCCACCGAGACGTTTTCCTGCGATCGACCGATGCTGATGTCCGGTGAGCAGCACATCAATCCCCTTCACCTCTTGGCATAACCTATATCCTTGATTTTCTCCCGTTAATGGCTCTGTCGGTTCCCCCGTATCCAGATCACGCTCAAATCCGCCATGGTAAGACACAACGACGATGTCCGCCTTTTTCTCATTTCGTAAATAAGCTACCCACTTCTGTGCAGACTCGACAGCATCATCGAATCGCAGACCCGCAATATGCTCGGCTTTTTCCCAGTTCGGGATGTAAGGGGTCGTCAAGCCAAGTACGGCTACAGTTGGTCCATTGTCGAATTCCTTAAGTATATAAGGCTGTCCGAAGTATGGCTCCCCACTCTCATTATCAACAATATTCGCACTTAGCCATGGGAATTCTGATTCCTTTACCGCTTTATGTAATAGAGGCAGACCATAGTTAAACTCATGATTACCCATGACAGCAGCATCATAATGCAGTTTGTTTAAGGAGCTGATCATCGGGTTAGGAGCAGCAGCATCCAGACGGGCATGGTGATAAGCGAGGGGCGTGCCTTGAATCAAATCTCCGTTATCGATCACAAGGACTGCGTCCTGCAAGGCCCTTTCACTTTCAATTAATGTGGCAATTCGGGCAAAACCAATATCAGCAGACTTATTATTTGCGTATTGAATGGGCAGCATAAAGCCATGAAGATCGCTTGTTTGCAGGATGGTAACCGTCTGCTTTATCGATGAATTAATCAATGGGATGGCTCCTGTCAATTATGGAATGTTGTAGATACAGCTTCTTCTACCTACTATAACAAACAATTCCAAGTTGCTTCAAGGCAGTAGCAGTACTCTACTTATGGTCAATTTTAACCCTATCATTATATGTAATATATAGACATTTTAATACGAGAATAACTGACGTGAATGTAACGTGTTAATCATAAATTCATAAATTATTTACTGCCCTATTGGATATATTATGCTATAGTAGAGGCAGCTTGTATTTTACAATTAACAGGAGGTCAAAAAGACATGTTTAAAAAATTTGCATCCTTAAGCCTGACGCTGGTTCTTACCGCGGGAATCGCAGCAGCTTGTGGACAGACAGCAGCACCGACACCAGCAGCACCTGCTCCTGCGACTCCAGCTCCGGCAGCAACACCTGCTCCTACTCCAGCACCGACAGCTAAAGGGTATGTACCTAAAGAATTAAACGTACAATTCGTACCTTCCCAAAGTGCTGAAACGTTGGAAGCCAAAGCAAAGCCGCTTGAAAAGCTGCTTGGCGATAAGCTCGGTATTCCAGTAAAAGTAACGATCTCCACTAACTATAACACGATCATCGAAGCTATGGCTTCCAAAAAAGTAGATATCGGCTTCTTGCCTCCAACTGGCTACGTGTTGGCTCATGACGATAAAAAAGCGGCTGATTTATTGCTACAAGCCCAACGTTATGGCGTTAATGACGAAACCGGACAAGAAGACAAGTCCAAGCTTGTCGATTCCTACAAATCCATGATCATCGTTAAAAAAGATTCCCCAATCAAAACGATTGAAGATCTGAAAGGTAAAAAAATCGCATGGCAGGATGTAACATCATCCGCAGGTTATATTTATCCAGGTCTTGAATTGAAGAAGAAAAACGTCGACCCTGATAAAGACGTTAAAGGTATCGTCGTAAAAGGGCACGATAAAGGCGTTCTAGCTGTATTGAATGATGAAGTTGACGCAGCGGCTGTGTTCCAGGATGCTCGCTTGAATGTTGTTAAAGATATTCCGGACGTATTTGAAAAAACTCGCGTACTGTTTTTCACAGCTCCGATCCCTAATGATACAATCGCTGTTCGTACGGACATGAGCGATGAATGGCGCAAGAAAATTTCCGATGCTTTCATTGCTATCGGTAAAGACCCACAAGGTCAACAAATCATCTATGAAGTGTATTCCCACCGCGGCTACACAACATCTGATGACAGCAAATTCAATGTTGTTCGTGACGCCAACAAGCAAATGGGCGGCAAATAAGCATTTCAATCCTCAAGCAACAAAAAGACCGTATCCGCAGGAATCCCTGTGAGATACGGTCTTTTTGTTGTCCTTTAAATAATACGTTTACGAATGTAGCCTGAAATCAGATCAATGATCGTAACCATCACGATAACACCTAATAAAATAATGCCGACACGAGACCAACTGCGAGCCTCCAGTGCAAATATAAGCGGAGTCCCGATGCCCCCGGCCCCAATTACACCCAGGATAGCTGCAGAACGGATGTTGATTTCAAAGCGATATAAAGCGAACGAGAGGAAGTCTGGCATAACCTGCGGAATAACGGCAAACCATAACGTTTGCAGCTTGTTAGCACCACATGCAGTCAACGCCTCTGTGGGACCGTGGTCCAAATTTTCAATCGCTTCTGAGTACAGTTTACCGAGCATCCCGATCGAATGCACACCGAGTGCTAATGAACCCGCATAGGAACCGGGTCCAACGGCTTTAATAAAGATAATCGCCATGACAACTTCGGGAAATGTACGGATCGCACTCAGCATAAACTTGCCGCTGCTCGTAGCCCATCTTGCCTTCCCCTTCGCGCTAGCTGCCCAGAAAGCAAACGGTATACAAAGCACTGCCGAAATCACGGTACCCAGTACGGCTATCGCGGCGGTCTCAAGCAGCCCACGAAGTAAATCCTCACCCTCAGGTAAATAAACGAAATTCCAATCCGGATGCAGCAGACCCCTCAGTATTGCCATGGACACCTGGCCTGCTGTCGCTTTAATTCCGCTGAACTCCAGTCCGGAAAAACCCCATACAATTAATATAATTGTCACTAACCAAATTGCCCAGTAGCGAATGCGACGGCCAACACTTGCTTTCATCGTCTCTGGCTTCATAAGAGCTTCTCCCGTAACTTCGTACTCACATAATCAATGATCAACACGACCACAAATATCAGTAATATGATCGTTGAGGCCTGATCATATCTCAGACGATCCAAGGCGCGTTGTAACAGCAATCCGATACCACCGGCTCCTACAAACCCGAGAATGGTAGCAGCACGTACATTAACTTCAAACGTATAGAGTACAAATCCAGCAAACTGCGCGGTTACCTGAGGCAGCACACCGAAGCGAATCCACTGCAGCTTATTCGCGCCAACCGCTGTCATGGCTTCCGGGGGCCCTGGATCAATAGACTCGATAGACTCATAAGTAAGCTTGGAGACAAGCCCAAACGAGAAAAAGGCAAGGGCTATCGTTCCCGCCAATGCGCCATATCCGACGATGGCCGCGAATACGCCCGCATACATCAGGTCAGGAATTGTGCGAACAAAATTCAAAATAAAGCGGGCAGCAGCGCTTAAAACCGGTACACGGGTCACATTGCGAGCCGCCAGGAAAGAAATCGGAATCGCAATTAATGAACCGACAACCGTACCGACAATTGCCATGCGAATCGTTTCCAGCATCGGTTCCCAGCCCGTGGCAAAATAACTCCAATTGGGCGGATACATTTCGACGAACAGCTTGCCCATTTCCGGAATACCTTCTATAAGCTCGGGTATCGAAACATCGGTCTTATACGCACTGGCACCCAGGAGTATAAGAATCATAATAATGGAGAGATTCCTTTTTAAAGATGATGGCTTCTGTAAAGCAGCGTTTTTACCTTTGGATGGCGACATCAGGCGTCTCCCCCCAGCAGCTCATCCTTCTTAATTTCGCGACCATATATTTCGGAGAATCGCTCGTCCGTTGCTTCGGATACCGGACCATCAAAAACGACAGAGCCCGCACGCAAGCCAATAATACGAGTCGCATATTCTCTGGCAAGATCAATAAAGTGAAGGTTGACAATCGTCGTGATCCCCAGATCCTGATTGATTCGTTTTAAATCATCCATAACTTGACGAGTTGTTAACGGATCTAACGATGCTACAGGCTCATCAGCTAATATAATCTTCGCCTCCTGCGCCAACGCGCGGGCAATTGAGACACGCTGCTGCTGGCCACCGGACAGCTCATCGGCACGAGCGTATGCTTTTTCCCGAATATTCACCCGTTCCAATGCTTTTAAAGACAGTTCAATATCGGCCTGTGGGAACAATCCCAGCATCGTCCGCAGCGTAGAATGGTAGCCTACACGACCGGATAACACATTCCGTAATACGGAGACACGCTTCACCAAATTAAAGCTTTGAAAGATCATTCCAATGCCTCGTCGCATGCGCCGAAGCTGTGCACCGCGTGCTGCGGTAATCGAATTTCCATCGATCAATATCTGACCATCGGTTATTTCATGAAGGCGATTCACGGAACGCAGGAGCGTTGACTTGCCCGCCCCCGACAAGCCTACTATAACAACGAATTCTCCCGGCTGAATGGTTAAATTAATGTTATTCAAGCCGACGGTGCCATTGTTATACACTTTGGAAACATTTTGAAATTGGATCATGGGCTCTCCGTTTCTCCTCTCAAGATCAAACAAGCTAATTCGTAATGATTCGACATCAAATACACTTTTCCTCTTCTCATAGCATGATCTACATAAAACCTTTATACAACCCATAATTTTATCAGATTTTGCCCATTTCCGATATGATAATTTGTACCAATTTCATGTAACCCCTGTTAACCTGAAATGACCTCAGATAACCTAAAGGTAACTAGCTGATGTCAAGCACAGTTCTTCCTAAATCAAATTGCTTTCTTTATAATGAATATAAGCCTAATCGAAGGAGAGATTTAACTATGAAATATCGCAAGCTTGGAAAGAATGGTCCGGAAATATCGGTTATCGGCTTTGGTTCCTGGGCAATCGGAGGAGCAGGCTGGGCTAGCGGGTGGGGCGATCAGGATGATCAACTCTCTCACGACAGCGTTCGCGCGGCACTCGATGCAGGCGTTACCTTTTATGATACAGCAGCTGTGTATGGTCTTGGATATTCCGAAGAAATTATCGGTAAAGCGCTTAAAGGTGATCGGGACAAGGTCATACTTGCAACGAAGTGTGGTCTGGTATGGGATGAGCAAAAAAATGTTTCCAAGAATGGCACCTACGATTCCGTCATTCGTGAAGCTGAAGCCTCTCTCCAAAGACTCGGTACCGACTATATCGACTTGTACCAAATGCATTGGCCGGATACGGATACAAAAGCGCCTGCCGAGGAAACGATGCGGGCGATGGACAAGCTGATTCAAGACGGCAAAGTTCGTTATGCCGGAGTGAGCAACTACGATGTGCCATTATTGGAGCAATCGCTGGCTGTCCGACATGTGGACTCACTGCAGCCTCCATATTCAATCCTGAGACCCAAGGCTGAGCAGGAGCTGTTACCTTATTGTCAGGAAAAGGGGATTGGCGTTGTTGGGTACAGCTCGTTGACCTCTGGACTTTTGTCAGGCAACTATACGTACGATACCAAATTCGAAGCGAACGACTGGCGTTCACGCAATGCCGCGCATACGGGCGAGAATTTGAGAAAGAACGTGGACCGTGCAGAAAAATTGAAGCTGGTGGCTTCCCGGTATGATCTTACCCTTCCACAACTAGCCATCGCTTATGTACTGGCTCATCCGGCACTTACGAGCGCTATTGTAGGGGTACGCAAGCCAAGTCATATTGTAAGCGTTCTGCCGGCAGTTGATGTGGCTTTGGACGAAGCAACCTTGGCAGAAATACGCGCCATAGCGGCCCAGTAAATGCTTGACGAAGTGAATTTTCCACGAAAATTTAATGCTTATGCTTACGATGCTAGTTTTCTACGAAAACTCTAAGGATCATGCTTACGAAGTGAATTTTCCACGAAAATTTTAGGAGGAATTTCTCATGAAATACAGACAATTAGGAAATACCGATATTCAGGTTTCCGAAGTGACTTTCGGGTGCTGGGAGCTGGGTGGAGGACAATGGGATAAGCAAAGCGATGAAGTCAATATTAATGCGATTCAAAAAGCTTTTGAGCTGGGAATCCATACGTTTGATACGGCCGAAGGCTACGGACAAGGACATTCCGAGGAAATCGTCGGACAGGCTCTTGAAGGCAAAAGAAAAGACTGCATTATTGCCACCAAGGTATCACCAAGTCACCTGAAGCCTGCAGATGTGCGCTCTTCAGCAGAGACCAGCCTTAAGCGCTTACGTGTTGATTATGTTGATATCTATTACATCCACTGGCCTAATAAGGATATCCCATTGGCAGATACGTTATCCGAATTGAACAAGCTTAAGGATGAAGGTCTGATTCGCGCTATCGGTGCATCCAACTTCTCCATCGACCTGCTCAAAGAAGCAAGCAACTACGCACGTATTGATGTCATTCAACCCGAATATAGCTTGCTTCACCGCGGGATTGAGCCCGAGATTATCCCTTATTGTCAGGAAAACCATATTGGTATCATGAGCTACAGCTCAATTGCCAAAGGCATCCTGACCGGTGCTTTTCATAATGGCAAGGCCACAGTCAAGGAAACCGATTTCCGTAACAATAGAAGATTGTTTTTGCCGGAGCATTTGGAAAAGGAACAGCCTTTGATTGATCTGTTGAAGCAAATCGCCGAGACAAAGCAAGTGACCTTATCGGAAATTGCCATCAGTTGGCTGCTGCACCAGCCCGCATTAACTTCCGCTATCGTAGGCACACAGAATGAGAAGCATTTGGCAGAAAACACACGTGCTATCGACGTGACACTAACGGCCGATGAGCTGAAGCAGTTGGATCAAGTCAGTACACAAGTACTTTCAGGAATTGATGGATAGTTCAACTACAACAGTTAAAGCCCCGACACCCCCTTTGTGGTTGTCGGGGCTTTTTAATACCCTAAACCAATCCGGGATTCCTGTTCAACTTCAGCGCGTTGAACATCACTTTTATTGTTCAATCAATAACTTCAAATATTTATTACCTTTTTCCGTTCTTGTAAGGTATGAATAGTTGAGGCTATACCTTTCTCGAAGGTGGTCGCCGGAATCGGGCCGATCAGCCGCTCGTATTTCTCCCCGCTCAGAAGTAGCGGTTCCTCAGTTAAATACAACATCTCCACTACCTCCTTCATGACGGGAACAAACACGCCGAGCAAGGACAGGCCTATTCTTCCCAACGATATGACAGGCTTGTTGGTTGTGCTCACCTTTTGGGCTATTCGAACTATTTCTTGACCAGAGATGATACCAGATCCGGGAATATGCCAATTTTGGCCATAAGCAAAATCTTTACCGGCAAGCTCGACAATCATGACCGCCGCGTCCGGCAAATATACGAATTCGCGGGGAATGTGCTTGTTGCCGATATAAAACGCCATTTTGCCTGCCGCTATGGCTTCGAGTGTAGATCCAAGATAAGAAGCTTCATTGGCCGTTGGCCCGTAATAATCGGGCAGCCGTACAATCATCACCTGCGCATGATCCCATCTATCGCTGAACATCATCTGTTCAAACGCCAGCCGGACCTTGCCTTTCTTCGTGTGCGGCTGCTTCGGATGTTCCTCGGTTACTTTGTCCATCTGCCGTTTTCCGTATGGATAAATGCCATCTACGGCGACGACTTTAAGACTAAGCCGATTGGCAGCTTCCATAATCGCTTCACCAAGTGGAATCAATTTGCTGTGCATCTCGTTGTACGGTACGTTCGCGCAGTGAAATAAAACATCTACTTCTTTTGACGCGGCCGCAATGTCGTCGGACTGGAAAGCATCACCAACGGCCAGCGATAAATGAGCCGGATTGCCAAGACGTGCCGCCAATTGCTCTAGTTTAACCCGCGATCGTCCAAAAGCGATCGTATCAACACCCCGTTTGACCAGCTCTGCCGTCACAACCGCACCTGTTCCTCCTGTTGCACCTACCACGATTGCTTTTTTCATTTTCATCAGCCTCTTTTCTTTTTTGTTATTGATCAATTACTAACTTGATGACAATATACCAATTAGTTATTGATTAGTCAATAACTAATTTAAAGGAGCTGTATGACCAACTCACTCCTCCATCAATTCGGGCAAACCGACTGCCATTGAAATATTGCACAGCATTCCTCTTGCGAGAAAAATAAGCGTTCGCTCTTCCGGGTTATGAATTCCTGCACTGCGAAAAGCTTCCAGCACAATATGACGTACTTCCCGAAATCCACAACGCATTGACTCCCGAATCGCTTCCTCTTGAATTGTCAGCGCCTGCATTTGGAGAAGCGTCTCATTCTGATAAGATTTCATTATATCCTCATACGCTCCGCTCAGACTGGTTTCCAGCCGTTCTGGTGATGCAGAATCCACCACAAGTCGGAAGGAATCGATAATCCTCGTCCACGATACCTCCAGCGCGGCTAGCAGCAAAGCTTCCTTGGTCGCAAAAAAGCGAAAAATATAAGGCTGAGATATATTCGCCCGCTGTGCAACCTGCGCTGTAGTCGCCCGGTAATACCCGATTTCGGCAAATACTTCGATTGCAGCTGATATAATTTCCGTCTTGCGATTAACAGAGGTCGTATCACTTTTGACCACTACAAACTCCACCCTTCATTCGTTAGTGATTAATCAATAGCTCTTTGAGTATAACTGAAATATAAGTATGATGCAATCCAAGAAGTAACGGAAGGTCACCATTAGCTCTGTATGGCCTCCACGAAGGTCCTCTCCGCACGGAAGGGCTCACTAGCGCGGAAAGGTCCTATGGGAGACACACCAAGTCTTACAGCCTCTGAAATTCACTACGGAATGCCCAGCATTGTAAGTCTTGATAAAATGGCATATTCCGTAGCAGTATAACATGGACTAACCATGTGGAATTATTCCTGTAAAATATTTATAAGATTTAAAATGAATACCAGACCAGCTTCCGCATGACCAATTCCCGAAAAATAAGCCGTTTGTTTATCACCGGAATGATCAGGTGGCTCCTGAATGGCGGAGAAAGACGTTACCTGATTGACCCTGTCTACAATAATTCCGACCATTTCACCCATAAAATTGACAACGACGATGCGGGTCAGCTTGGTGTTATCCTCCTCAGCGAGGCCAAAGCGAGCTCTCAAGCTGATAATAGAAATGATCTTGCTTCTCAAGTTAATAACACCTTTAATATATGATCTCGTATTAGGAATGCAAGTAATGGTTTGCATCTTGATGATCTCATGAATATCATCAATTCTTAAAGCATATTTTTCATTGCCGATCCCAACCTCGATATACTGATCCTGGTGGGTTGTTTTCAATACATTCACCTTCTTACCTACTTGATTTTAAACATTTCGACTGCTATATTCAGTTCCTCCGCCAGCATAGCCAATGATTGCGCTGCCGAGGCGGTTTCCTCACTGCTGGCTGCCGCCTCCTCAGTGGCCGCAGAAATACTTTCAATCGAAAGCAGAACCTCCGAGGTTTGTGCAGCCTGCTGCTCGCTGGCAGCGGCAATTTCCGATACTTTATTCGCTGAATCGTTGACCATGTATACGATACTTTCGAAGGACTCTCCGGTTTTTTGTGAGGACACTACACCTTGATTAACTGCCGAGATGCTTAACAAGGTATTTTTTTGCATGCCTTTAATGATTGCAGTTATTTGCTTGGTCGCTTCACTACTGCGCTCCGCAAGCTTACGGACCTCGTCTGCCACAACGGCAAAACCTCTGCCCTGATCTCCTGCCCTTGCCGCTTCGATCGCTGCATTCAAGGCGAGCAGATTCGTTTGATCGGCAATATCATCAATGACTTCAATGATTTCACCAATCTTATTCGAATCTTCCTCCAGCCGCGCCATTTGTTCATTAGCCAAATTCATCCCTTCAATAGACGAACGCAGCACTTGGCCGCCTTCCTGAGCAAGGTCCATCGTATTATTCGATAATTCAGCTGCCTGCTCGGCTCCATTGGCTACAGAAGTAATCGCTACGGACAGCTCTCTGAACAGTTCATTGATCGTTTGCGCAGAGCTCGCCTGATTGGCACTTCCGCTGGCAATTTCCTCGGTGCTGGCCGAGATCTGCTGCGCGGCTGCTGAAAGATTTTGTGAGGATATGATTACAGTACTAATAATTGCAGTTATGCTGGCTGACATTTTATTAAATGCAATTGCCATATCTCCAATTTCATCACGGTTTTTGATGGAAAGCGGGTCCCCTGTCAGATCTCCATTCGCAATTCTTTCAGCGGATTTCGCCACTTCCATAATAGGCAGCGATATTTGACGGCTGATGTAAAAAGCAACACCGATTCCGGCGATAACGGCTAAGATACTTAATGTCAACAACCAGAACAGTGTGGAGCTGACCTTTTTGGAATTATCCTCATTACCTTTATCCAACATATCCTGCTGCAGCTGAATTAAATCTTTACCAACCTGGGTTATTTTATCAACGACAGGACCTGCCTGTGTTTCGGAAATTTTCAAAGCCTCGTCCAAGTTGTTTTGTTTCTTTAACTGAATAGACTGACTGCCGATCTGGTTATATTGTGATTCCAGCTGATCCAGCTGAGACAAATATTCTGCGCCCTTGGCCGTATCCAATATTTTATTGAATTTGGCACTGTTTTTTTTGAATTGCTCTTTAGCCGTTTCCCAATTCTGAATATACTTTTCATCGCCTATCAATAAATAACTGCGAATCATGATTTGTTCTTCTCTTACGGCTAGAAGCATGTCTTTGGTCAAACTTACTTTGTATGCACGATTATCGATCAGATCCCCATACGATTTATCAATTATACTCATTTGATAATAACTGATGCTGGCGACTCCAGCCAAAAGGAGCAAAATTGCAAAGAAACCACTGTAAAGCTTTTTAGAGACTGTCATTTTCATCCTATAGCCACTCTCCCCGAGTTGTTATCTATCTATTGTCTGTACTTTTGTTAATGCGACGTCAGACAGGCTTAACAGTTTATGAACCAAATGCTTGTCGAATTGTTGATCACTTTGTAGTAAAAGCTCATCTTTGGCCTCCTTTAGAGACAGCCGTTTGCGATAAGGACGGTCAGACAGCATGCAATCCAAGGAATCAATAATAGAACACCACCTTGCCAGCAGCGGAATTTGTTCGCCGCTCAGTCCGTATGGATACCCGGTTCCGTTCCAGCGCTCATGATGATACGCGATGATATCGATAATTTCCTGATCAATGGTTGCACAATCCTGCAGCATCGTCATACCCAGAGAGGGATGTCTTTTCATTGCTTCCCATTCATCCGAATCGAGACCAGTCGATTTGATCAAAACGTTCTGCGGTATCCCAATCTTGCCGATGTCATGCAAATAGCAGCCTGTAACCAGATGATCCGTCATGCGTTCATCAAAACCGAAACGGGAGGCGATATACTCGGCCAACTTTCCCACGCGTATGCTGTGCTCGTAGGTGTCCAAATCCTTTTCCTTCAGATGCAATAATGATTTCATCACGAAATGCTCCTGCAATCGATGCTCCTCCCTTCGTATTAGCAAAAAAAGATAGAACCCTTCCAGAAAGAAGGAAATTCCATCTACAGATATCCTAAATTTACAAATAAATCATTTATTTGCATTTCTCCTTTCAGTTCAACATGCTAAACTAAAGTTCGTACAATTTGCGTTGTTCGCATAATAAGGAGGCACTATATGCGCCCACAAACGGTTTCACCGGTACTTGCAACTCTCGGGGAACACAATGAAACCTACACTGATGATCAAATCCTTAATATGTTTATAGCAGCATGTCATCGTTCCACATACACCATTAGAAATTACCGGATTGCTATTAACAAATTTCGGGCTTTCATTGGCAACAAGTCATTGCGAGATGTAACCTGGAGAGAAATCGAGGTGTATAAACTTGGGTTAATTCAAGGCTTTTTTAGTAAAAACAATAGTCCCCAAGCTCCCGCAACAGTTGCTGTTTATATAGCTCCTGTGCGTTCTCTTTATAAATGGGGCAGTGATCCGAACATCAACATTTTCACAAAAAATCCGACCACCTCTGTCCGCACCCCCAAAGTATCCGTTACCAGCAGAAATCATTATTTGACAAAAAACGAAGTCGTTTGCTTGATCCAACAGCTAAAACGGCAAGGATTGCGTAACTATATGATTGGATTAACGCTTGTTCTCCTTGGTCTGCGCGTGTCCGAATTAATTTCTATTGAAAGTGGACACTTTCATTCCGATCCAGAGGAGTCATCCATGTGGCTGACGGTTTACGGTAAGGGAGGCAAGGAGCGAGAAGTCAAGGTCCCACCCATGCTGTGGAGACTGCTCGAACCCTATATTCAAGATTTGAAACAAAATGAAGGTCAGCGGGATCAAAGAATTTTCCCGATAACCGTAAGAGCTGTTGAAAAAATGATCCAAAAAGCTCGTGAACAGTGGGGAGTGGACAAAAAGGTAACTCCCCATTGGCTTAGACATACCAATGCCACCCTGGCTCTTCTCCGCGGCGCTTCATTACAACAGGTTCAGGAGTCGCTCGGCCATACACACATCAATACAACTCAACGTTATCTGCACACCGTACAGCAAATCAAAAAAGCTGCCCCCGATTATGTCGAGGACAGCTTAAAAGACCATATTTAGGTATATATTCCTGCTTCTTAATAAAAATGATATTGTTATTTTGGTTATAATTAACTATACTACTAGTGACTATAACAAAATACAGTATCATTTTTTGTCGAAATTTTACGAACAACGCAAATTGTGCGAACTCCATTATATTCTGTAATCCTTTGATATTATTTCCATTACTCGATGATCACACGTTACTTTCTCCTGCAATTTGTAATTCCTATCCCCTTTCCTCTAAAGTTTTACTATTCATTACTTATCAGAATCCACTCGATTAATCAAGTTCCTTTTCTTCCCATACGATGCCTTAATAGAACCGATTGCATTACCAAAAAGGGACTACCGCCGTTATCAAATACGTGCCGGGTACCAATAAAACCTGGGCAAGCACCGTACCAAAAAAACGCGAAAACATCAGCAATCCATACATTTTATTAATTTGCGCCAAACTTTCGTTACCATTCATCGCCCTGTCCGTCATCAGTGCGACTTGAGGGTCGACCAGTATCGTCATTAGAATGGTGGCAACCCCATTGATCAAGCCGGATGATTGTGACGCCGTCACGCTGTATTCAGGTAATAAAAAGGAAGCATACAGTGCTGCCAAAACGCCAACCGTGTAGATTCCAGTTACCAACATATTCAGAATAAGCAACCGTTTGGGTACACCGCCGATTCGCAGTCTCGACAGCATCGCCCAGCTGGGCATTTGCACATGTCTTCGAACAACCTTAAGCTTGCGAATCGAAACCGATTCGCGAAGCAGCCTCGGGAGCGAACCCGTTTCCTCCAAACGGCTGATCAGACTGACGGACAGCCTGATCGCTGTCGGAATGAATACGATCGCAAACAAAGTGCCGAGTGAAGCGGCTGCAATAAAGATATGCAGTTGAGCCTCCAAGGAATATTCCGCGTGAAGCTTGGCATAATCCACGATTTTGCCCATCATGGGGGCTTGGGCCAAATTCGAGGTTCTCGATACAAGCACAATCATCCCGGTTAGCGATAGAGCAACGGCCAGCTTCCCTGTTCTAACCCCAGCCAGACGTACGCCATAAGACAAGGTTTCCACAGCATGAATAATAAAAGTCAGGATCGATATGATCAACACTTTTTCAATCATAAAGCCTCCGCATGACCAAGCTCGCGCTGCAGCTCGATATGAAGCTGATCCAAGTATTGGCGCAGCTCTTGAATTACCTCTTCCGTCCAATCATTCTGATGCCGTATACTGTAAGAGTCGGCCGCTTCACTGAGCTGATGCACCTGATCGCAGCCCACAGTTTGAGCGACCCCTTTGAGTGTATGAACATATAGATACATATGCTCGCCGATCTGCTGGTTCGACAACTGCTGCCGATTCCACAGTACCATATCTGCTCTAAGTGCGGCTTCACGTTCCAAGGCATCCTGTAAAAACATCCTGCGTGCTTTGACTATAATTGCCTGCATGCGTTGTTCTCTGCTAATATCAACCATATCGAATCATCCCCCCATATAATAAGGAAGTGACCCAAAGCATGAACAAACAAATTGCTCTCATCGACGATAGCTCCCCTTTTTGCTTGTTAGTCAGACAAATTTTCGAACATCGATATGATATAGACATCTTTTCAACAGCTAACGATTTCCTTGTGCTGATCTCTCGTATTGCTCATTATGATCTTATTCTACTTGATATTAATCTTCCCGGTATGAATGGTCTTGAGGCTTTAACAAAGTTAAAATCCACACCGGAAACGGCAGCTATCCCGATTCTCCTGCTAACTGGCGATGCACGACGAGACACCGTTGTACGCGGTATCAAGCTCGGTGCACAGGATTATATGTCCAAGCCCATTGATCCGCTTCTTCTGGAGGAACGGGTTATTGAGCTATTGGGAGACACGCTCTAGTACTTATATATGCATGTCCTTCTTCATACATACAGCCGAGCGCGTCAGCGAGAATATTAATTTCGCTGACGCGCTCGGCTATTGATGTTTTTTTGAAGTATAAGGTTGAGACTCTACACTGTGTATCCGTTAGCTGGCAATATCACGTTTGGTGAAAAATAGCCAAGAAACCCCATAGAACACAACCCAATAAGCAACAAGCATTGAAATTGAAAAACCAAGCGACATTCCTTCCACCAACGGCTTACCGCCTGAATGGTAGATAGATAAGTCTGTGTTGGCAAACAGCAAATATTTGACCCATGTATATTTGAATTGTGCCAAAACAAAAATCAGTCCGGATGAAGTCACGAACATTAACAAAAACGATAACCCGATAGCAAGCGAACTGCTGCGAAAAGCAGCTGAAATCATAAAAGCCAAAGTAATCGACATCAGCAGATCAATACCTTTGAAGCCATACGTTTTCAATATGTCTGTGAACGAGTCCTGTTCGGGTATCATACCTCCAAGACCGAAAAATATCAGTCCAACAAAATAGGATGCGATCAGCAGAACCAGCAGCAATGTGATTAAAAAAAGCACAACGGATATATATTTAGACGCCAAAACCTTGGATCTTGTCGCAGGCCGGATTAATAGCAGTTTAATGGTTCCCCAGGTAAACTCCGAGGCCACGCTGTCACCAGCTACAATGACTGTAAAAATGAATACCAGTGTCGACAGACTTGTACTCATCGATACGAATGAAATCATACTGTTGAGACCCGACTCCACCACATATTTGAGCATAACCGCCCACAATACGACAACCAACACCAATATCGCAAGCATAATCCACGTACGTGCCCTGCTGTATATTTTCATTTGCTCATTTTGGATGAGGCTGAGAAAGTTAGACAATTTGATTCCCCCTCGTAATTTCAAGGAATTGATCTTCTAGCGATTTGTTATGCGTCCGAATTCCGTACACGCGCACGCCTGCGCTAACCAACCGGGCATTCAGCTCGGCGATCTCTTCTCGTTCACTGGTCAGGCTTACAGTCAATACGCCGTCAGCTTGCTGCACAACAGCCTGTTCACCGACAAATTCTGCTGCCGCTCTGGCTGCTGCTTCAAGATGATCCACATCGAATTGAACCTCAAGGCGTCCGGTCTCAGCCTGCATCTCCTTGAAGGATCTTACATCCAGCAGCTTGCCATTCTGAATGATCGCCACCCGATCACACATCAGCTCCATCTCAGAGAGTAAGTGGCTGGATACGATAACGGCAAGGCCTTCTTCTCTGGACAGCTTACGCAAGTAATCACGCAGCTCGCGGATTCCCTCAGGGTCAAGGCCATTCGTAGGCTCGTCCAATATTAATACGGAGGGCCGATGCAATATAGCCTGCGCCACACCAAGCCGCTGACGCATCCCAAGCGAGTACGTCTTTACTTTATCATGAATCCGATGATCCAGCTTTACCAGAGCAATCACTTCGTTCATTCGTTCCTCGGTAATTCCCGGAATCATTCGGGCATAATGCTGTAAATTTTGATAACCGCTCAAAAACTTATAAAATTCGGGATTTTCCACAATAGCTCCAACATGCCTCATCGCTTGCTCAAATTGGTTCTTGATATTGTGGCTGCTAACAAGTATTTCACCTTCGGTCATCGACATCAGTCCTACAATCATCCGAATGGTTGTGGTTTTACCTGCTCCGTTAGGTCCCAGGAAACCGAACACCTCACCAGGGTGCACATCAAATGACAGGCGATCGATAATTGTTTTAGAGCCGATCCGCTTGGTCACATTACGAAGCTGTACGATACTATTTGATTCCATGAGTCCTCCAACTTAAATAAGGATAGGGTAACTTTTCAGGAAAAGTATACCATATCCTTTATTGTAGACCAACCTATGCATTCAGATACTATGCATTCTCGTAGTATTGAGCCAAAGTTACCATCATACTGCCCATCCGTTCTTCCACGGGCGCAATCACGCGTTCCATGCCTTCATCTCGGAGCGCCTCCGCCGTCACCTTGCCTACCGCTACGGCAACGGTAATCTCACGAAATGCGGTCAACAAGTCTTCAACCTGCCCCTGTTCGCGGGCATAAGCCATCATAAACCGTACCTGTGGTGTGCTTGTGAAGGTCACGGCGTCCACGGAGCCTGCAATAATTTCCGAAATCAATTGATCCAGTACAGCCAAATCCGGTGGAACATGAATATAAGGAAGAATTTCATAATATTCGGCCTGCTGCTGCCTCAGCCATTCCACAAGCCGCGGCGCATGATCGCCATAAAGCTGCAGCGCCACCCGCCGATCTTTGATATCATAAGGTTGGAGCGCACGAAGTATACCAACGGTTGTACCATCATCATCGCGAACGGTGGGTACAAGCCCGAGAGTTTTCAAATATTTCACCGTCTTGTAGCCTCTGGCCGCAATCTGTGTTTGTTGAAGACGTTCAACAAAAGCATCAGCCAGAGCCATCCGTTCAGCAGCCTGGTACAACATCTCCGTGCCTACGCCCGTGGTCAATATGATCCAGTCTACGCCTTCTTCAATCAGCTTCCTTACTTCCGCCTCGACTTTATGGTCCTCAACCGCAACCGTCCCTTGAGCCGGACGAACCAATGGAATACCACCCATCTTTTCTACAATAATGCTTAACTCCGCAGCCTTGCGCGGCCCCGTGATAGCAATTCTTTTGCCTTCCAGTCTGCGCATAACCTTGTGCCTCCGATAAACAGCTTAGTGGATGTCTTTTTTCTTAAAGCGTCCGCCTTTGACATCATGTATATTGCCTACAGCCAGGAAAGCTGTTGGATCATAGTTTTCTACGATCGATTTCATCTTGGCTTCCTCCAATCGGGTAATGACACAAAAGATCACACGTTTTTCCCCGCCTGTGAAGCCGCCTTCTCCATCCAAATAAGTAACTCCACGTCCCAAACGACTCAATATCGCTTCGCCAATATCGCGGTAATTGTCACTGATAATCCATACAGCCTTCGATTCATCGAAGCCTTCTATTGTAATATCAATCATTTTGAAAGCTATGTAATAAGCAATTAATGAATACATCGCATGATCCCAGCCAAATACGAAGCCTGCGCTGGCAAGAATAAACAAATTGAAGAACATCACGATCTCGCCTACAGAAAACGGCGATTTTTTGTTCAGCAGGATCGCTACAATTTCCGTTCCATCCAGTGAACCTCCATAACGAATAACCATCCCGACACCAATACCCAGTATGATACCACCGAAAACAGCCGCTAGAAGCGGGTCAATCGTAAAAGCCGGCACCGGATGCAGCAATGTGGTACCTACAGACATAATCAGAACACCAATGAGAGTCGATAAGGCAAATGTTTTACCGATTTGCTTGTAGCCCAGAAAAAAGAAAGGTAGGTTAAGAATAAAGAGGAAGACACCCAGGGGAAATGAAGTTAAATGGGACAAAATAATGGATATACCGACTACCCCACCGTCGATAATATTGTTCGGGACAAGAAAAATTTCCAGACCAACTGAAACTAAGCCTGCCCCGACCAAGAGGAATATAAAACGCTTAGCGACCTGGATCCTTGTCGCCCTCGAATGCTGAGGGTTTGGAAGATCCGAGCTTGGAACAAGTTTTGCTGACATGGTCATCGCCTCCTTCAGTATGATTTTCATTCAAACCAAATTGCATCGATATTTCGCGAATAATCAAATCGGTAGCCGATAGCTGACCACAGATAAATTCTTTGGATATTTCCAAGCCCTGCATCTCTAGCTGTGCTGTTAAAGCTTGCTTGCGTACTTGCAGTAATTCCAGATAATGCTCAATCTTGGATTTACGATAAGTTTCTGCCATGCTTAAACCCTCCCGTAATTCCATCGTTTATATATATATTGTATTCAAATGTATACAAAAAATCAATTTTTTTCTCATGTCATGTTCTGAAGACGTATCGGGCAACCTATCATTAATTCTCTCAAAAAGGGGCTGACGTTATGAAGGCTTTACCAATCCGGTTCATGATATCAATTAGTGCTGTGCTCATCAGTGTTTCCGTATTCATGTCAGTAGCAGGCTGCGGAGGAAAAAAAGCAGAACAACAAAGTGGAAACCAGCAAAAAGCCCAGGGACAGCAGCAATCGTCTGACAAACCGATCGATTCTGCACTCAAGGAACAAATGAACATGTACAAGGATATTAAGCAATATGAATTTCAGGAATCCGAAAAGCTGCGCAAATCCAACAAGGATCAGCTAAAAAAGCTGCAGAAGGATCAATCAGAATCGGGCTCCCAGACAAGTGATTCCTCCCAAAAACAGAAAAGCAGTTCAAAGGATGTTTCGAAGGAACAGAAGGGTTCTACAAATGAATCTTCTAAAGACGCTTCCAAGGATAAAGGGAAGTAAGGCTCTTGCTTCCTTCATAGCCTCGACAGCTCAGCTATACGGGTATCTCAGGTCTTACTGGAAATCTGCTGCTATTTCCGCTACTCTTAGTAGATACGGATTTAAGGGAGGACCATAATCATGCAGCCGATTCTCGAAGTAGACGGCATTACCGGCGGTTACAGCCGCCTTCAGCCTGTACTGCATAACCTCAGCTTTCATGTGCAACCGGGTGAAATGATCGGCTTGATCGGGCTAAACGGAGCAGGAAAAAGCACGACCATCAAGCATATCCTCGGACTTATGATGCCCCATCAAGGGGAGATTCGTCTGAATGGACAGACCTTGGCGGCATCCCAGGAAAAATATCGGCAAACGTTTGCCTATGTGCCAGAAAGCCCTTTATTATACGAAGAATTGAACGTTCGAGAGCATATGGAGCTAACCGCTATGGCCTATGGACTGGATAAAGCTTCCTACGAGGAACGCGCTGCCGTGCTGCTCAAGCAATTTCAGATGGATGCTTACCAGGAACGATTATCCTCCCACCTGTCCAAAGGGATGCGCCAAAAAGTCATGATACTGTGCGCATTCCTCGTGCAGCCGGAGCTGTATATTATTGATGAGCCCTTTCTTGGCTTGGATCCCTTAAGCATGCGATCTCTGCTGGAGCTATTGGTCAGTGTTAAACAAAGCGGTGCCTCGATTCTCATCAGCTCTCATATTCTGGCTACCATTGAACGTTATTGCGACCGATTTCTCGTCCTGCATCAAGGCAAGCTGATTGCTTCAGGTCCTGTAGATGCGCTGCAGGCTGCTGCGGGTATGCCTTCTGCATCCTTGGACGATCTATTCTGCGAGCTGGTAACAAGGGGCGACCCGCGATGATGGATACCCAAGCCTTATACCGTCGCCGAGAGGCGGAATTCCTCAAAGAAATTCGTCCTTACCTGCATTACGCACTGCAAAGCTTGTCCATTGCTGCGGGTATCGGCTTTCTTGTCTTTATGATCGGATATCGACAATTCCTGCAGTGGGTAACACCAGAGTTTCCTTGGCAGCTCACAGCGACGGTTTGTATGATGCTCGTGCTTGGCGGCGGCCGTATTCGCACCTATTTACAGCAAGCAGATACATTGTTCCTGCTACCGCAGGAGCCAGCGATGGCCATCTATTTGCAAACGGCAATGCGCAGAGCCCGGATTATTGGGTCTATCCTGGTTGCCGTTGGCTGGTTGATCGTCTGGCCGATGTATCATAAGCTTGCGCCTTCAAGCGGTTGGTTATTCTTACTGCTGCTGCTCGTCTGGCTTGTATTTAAACAGGTGCTGCTGTTTGGCAAATGGACAGAGCAGCAGCTTCTGGAGCAGCGAACGCGTTACCTATTCATTGTGCTGCGATGGCTGCTGTGCGCCGGACCGACCTACACCGTTTTCAACCTGGGGCCTGGGTATGGAGCAGGGATACTAGCGGTTGGTTCTCTGGCTTACCTGGGTATTCTTCGGCTTCCACGGCAGTACAAAGTACATTGGAATTTGCTCATTGATTGGGAGCTGCGGCATAAGGCGAGTATTTATCGGATTCTGAACCTGTTTATCGATGTGCCCGAACTGCGTGGCAAAGCAAGAAACATACGTTGGTTAAATAAAATAGTAAATTTCATCCCGTTTCAACGTAAATCCACCTATAAATATTTATTTACGCTCGTTTGGCTGCGCTCCGAACTGTTCGGCATGACCTGCCGTTTCACTGTCATTGGTATACTGCTGATGATCGCTTTTGACAATAAAATATTGGCAGCTGTATTGTATGCCATTCTAGCCATCTTTAGTGCTGTTCAACTTGCCGACCTGCTGCGTTATTATCGCGAGCATCTATGGCAGCATATATATCCGCTCTCACCACATCTGCGGAAGCAATCTCTGCGGGTAGTCCGCTTGACCCTGCATCTATGTATGCTCGTGCTGATCATTATACCTGCATTCTGGACGCTGTCTGCGCCGCTATGGGCAGCAATCATGCTTATTATCGCCGCTTGCGGTTCTATGATCTACCATCGATTTAAATAAGCCATTCTAGAAAGGAACGATTCCCATGCGACCGACCTTGATGATTACAAGAGCAGCCCGTCCTCGGCGCACCCCCTTTAAAACCGTGCTGTTGGCCTTGATCCTGTTGGTTGTCATCCTATTGTTGGTCAGTGTTGGTGTTTCTACCTATGTAGGCTGGCAGTTGACTCATCCGGCACGCAAAGCGCTGGCCGATAGCCCAGACCGTTATGGACTAGCCTATACACCTATCCAATTTCCGAGCCGGTCTCAGGATGTCACACTGGAAGGCTGGTACATCCCGGCTGCTACAGAGCCAACACCGGACAAGCTGACAATCATTATGGCCCATGGTTATCGGGAAAACCGGCTGCAGAGCGGTGCAGAGGCCATCAAATTGACCAAGGCTTTATCCGCCGCTGGCTTTGATGTTGTGATGTTCGATTTTCGCAATTCAGGTGAATCCGGCGGTAACTTGACTACGGTGGGTTATCTGGAAAAGGCGGATGTGCTCGGAGCCATCGACTGGGTTCGAACTCATCATCCCGGACGTATAGCACTTCACGGATTTTCAATGGGTGCTGCAACCTCGCTGCTTGCAGCTGCGGATGAGCCTGATGTTGCCGGTGTCGTCGCGGACAGTCCCTTTAATCATCTAACTCGTTATTTGGAAGATAACCTTCCTGTTTGGTCGCACCTGCCGAGCTTCCCCTATACACCGCTTATTTTGGGGATTTTGCCTCGTTTGACGAATATGGACCCTGATCAAGTCGATGCGTTGAGCGCCGTAGATCATGTGTACCCGCGTCCTGTCTTGTTTATTCACAGCATAGAGGACCAATCTGTTCCCTATGTGAACAGTGAATCGATGTGGGCGAAGCATAAGGACCGTTTTCAAATTTGGCAGACGACCGGTAAAGAGCACGTCAAGTCCCATGCCAAATTTGCGAAGGAATATGAGGAAAAGGTTATTGCGTTCTATAAGCAGCTGCAGTAGTACAAACTGAAGCCCTCGTACACCACGAGGGTTTCTTTCGGTTTCAAAATCAAGAAATAGTCTCAGGGAAAACAAAAAAACAGGGTACCTCTAATCGTTCTAGAAGCACCCTGTTGGATCATATATCATTAAATTGCAATCTAGCAGCCGAATTTGTTGATTTCTTACAAAGCTACTTCTGCGCCATTGTAAACGATCTTTTGGCCAGTACGTGAGGATTCATAAATGTCCATCACCACACGGAAACCATTGAAGCCTTCTGGTCCATCGATCCAGAACGGTTTACCTGCCAGCAGATGCTCGTAGTAATCACGAATTTGCAGCTCGTGGCTCATTCCCCAATATGATTTCTCACCCAGAGTGTTGACCACAGGCTCCTCCAACGTGGTAAGCTTGCCGTCTTGATCAAGGTACAGCGAATCGCCCCGCTGCAGCAAGGTTCCTTGCTCGAATACGAGCTCCACCTCAACCGGTGAGTTGCGTCCATATGCATTGGTTGCGTAGAAGATCGCAGTAGCTCCATTTTTAAATTCAATGTAGGCATGTGCCGAATCTTCCACTTCGATAACGCCCTCTAGGGAATCGGTAGAAATCGAGCCCTTTACGGATGAAATTTCGCCACCAAGCCATTGCAGTAAATCGACCGTATGAATCGACTGATTAATCAGTACGCCTCCACCTTCGGTTGCCCACTTGCCTTTCCACTCGGTTTCATAATAAGCCGCTGTCCGATTCCAGGTAACAATTCCCTTCATGCAGATCAGCTTGCCCAGCTCACCGGATTCAACATACTGCTTCATTCTTTGGGATGGGGCATTGTAACGGTTTTGAAAAATAACGCCTAGCTGTACATTCGGATTCTCGACAGCTGCCTGCAGCATTTTTTGAGCGGAAGCTATATTTTCTGCCATCGGCTTCTCGGTCAGCACATGCTTGCCTGCTCGCAACACATCAATCGCCATCGGAGAATGCAAGTAATGTGCCGTGCACAGGTGAACAACCTGAATATCATCGCGTTTGAGCATTTCCTTATAGTCGGTGTAATAATCGCAGCCGTATTCCTCTGCTACCTGACGTGCCCGGTTTTCATCAATATCTACAACCGCTTTCAAATCTGTCAGTTCCAAATCTGCTATTGCCTTTAAATGGACCCCTGAAATGGCTCCGAGCCCGATTATTGCTGTACCCAATGTTGTCAATGGATTCACCTAATTTCTTCAGATTGGTTATGTCCAAAAGCATATTCTTGAACATAAGATTAAAGTTAGCTTTATAATGCAGTATAATAAAAACAAATACATTGCGTCAATTGCCGTGTTTCTTGCTTTTTTTGACTTTATGCTGATGAGACCTTATTTATTCGGAAGGTGTGTCCTCTGTGAACTTCAATATCCATACTAATACTTCCCAGCTTCAATACAACCATAGACGTTTGTCGCCGCCGCCCAAGATGGATTTTCATTTGCATGAACGTTTTGAAGTTTATTTTTTTATTGCGGGTGACGTCAATTTTATCATTGAGAAAAAGGTATATCCGATGAAATCCGGCGACCTGCTCGTTATTAACAACCGCGAGCTGCACAAGTCGACCTTCAAATCCGATGCACCGTATGAGAACATTGTTATTCACTTTGACCCGGAAATCGTTCAACCCTTTGAGTCCATATTTCAATATGGCCTGCTCGATTGCTTTACAGAGCGTGAATCCGGAGAGCACAATAAAATCCATCTTCAACCTCAGCAGTTGGAGGAGATCATGGCCTTGTACAAAAGGATCGATACCCTGCTGCTGCTCCCATCCGAAGAAACCAATCTGCTGTTGACGATTCATTTCATCGAGCTGCTGGTGCTGCTTAACCGTTCCTTCCGCAACAACACGGCTCTGTCGGAATCGTCTGCCGTATCGGAGAAGCTGGCACCCGTTCTCGATTATATCGATCATCATCTCGATCAGGATCTGACTCTGGAGATGCTCGAGCGGCAGGTGTACATGAATCGATACTACCTGAGCCGTCTATTTCGGCAAAGCACCGGTAGCACCATTCACTCCTACATTCTTATGAAACGAATTTCACGCGCCAAGAAGCTGCTGCATGACGGACACAATGTCACCGAAGCCTGCCAAATGTCTGGCTTTAACGACTACTCCAATTTCATCCGGATGTTCAAGCGTATCGTCGGTATGCCGCCAGGGCAGTATCGCAAGCAGATCGGGTTTACCAACTAAGGCTGCGGGAAGCACTGGAAGCGAACTGGATACGAGCTGGGCTATGACAGGCATGATGTAAAGAACAAACAAACCAAGAATAGTCGAAACGACATTACGAGAAAACGGTAAGTTCCGAATACTGCGATGTTGAAATTTAGTTTTTTTAACACAATAGTGTTATTATCTCTCCTGCCGCGGCAGAACTGCTCTTGTTGTTCAACTATAGTGTCCCGATAGTTAAAGAATTTTCTTAAAATCGATTGATTGAAAAAGGAGAAATGTTGTGTTCAGTTTTCCCTGATATAATCAATTCACTTAAAATCTGTCCAACTACACTGCTAAATTTAAAGCCATGTCCTGAGAAACCTGATGCAATTGCAACGTTTGAATACGTTGGATGCAAATCGATAATGAAATCTTCATCAGGAGTTAGTGTATACATACATGTTTTACCGTACTTCAATTGTTGTGTAGAAGGCATATAGTGATGTAAAAATTGTCTTAAATCTGTCGCGTCTTTCTCTAGTTCACCAAATCCCAGGATGGCTTCATCTGGATTGATTGTTTCTCCTCCATCATGTCGGCCTACTTTTAATCCGGAACCATCGATGTTTGGAAAACCATAATAATGTCCTTGAGATGTCTCAAACGAAAAGGCAGGAAATTCCTTATGATTATATAAATCTTCATTGACATCAAACCAAGCAAATGTTTTTCTTACTGGATTTAGTGGAACATTTAAATCCAACATGGAAAGGAGACTTCCTGACCAGGCTCCTGCTGAAACCACTAACGCATTAGCACTAAAAGTATGATCATCGGTTTTGATGGTAACTTTTTTATCATGAACCATTATTTCTTTCACTTTACTATTGGTTATGATGGCAGCTCCGTTTCGCTCTGCGAGTTCTCGATATGCTTCAATGCATTCCTCACATTTCAGCACTCCTGATGTTGGTTCGAAGCAACCAATGTACTTGTTCGGTAAAGTGATGCCGGGCCAACGCTTATTCACTTCAATTGAACCTAAAATCTCAAGTGGCAATGAATAGGTTTTTGAACTTGAGATGATATTCTGGATAAAATCCGTTTTTTCATAACCCACGTTCAGAACCCCGGTTGGGAGAAATAATTGTTTTCCCGTCACTTTCTCTAAGTCATTCCATAATTCTTGAGCCTTGAGTGCCAACGGAACATATTTTTCACCTTCACCATACGCATGCCGAATGATTCTCGTGTCTCCGTGATGACTCCCTTTGTTATGGGGCGGGTTAAAGGAATCTACTAATAACGTTCTTTTCCCACTCTTTGATAAAAAATAACCTGCCGCCATCCCCATCGAACCTGCTCCAAGTACAATTACGTCATAATGCATTGTAAGTTACCCCTCCTTGTAATAAATCCCCCTGTAACTTAAGTATTAAGCAAGGTTAGTATTCTCCTATATTACTAATGATCCTAACACTTAACAATTGCGCTAACCTGCCCATCCCATGGCTATACGGGTCTAGGCCCTTACTTTCCATCGTCATACCTATCCAAGGTATAGAGACCGATTTAACTTAACGACAGAAGAGTAGCTGCCGTGGCGACAAATTGCTCTCTGGATCGCTGGACTAACGTCATCCCCATCACTAAGAGTGTAAAGCGTATACACTCTTAGTGTCCAAGTTCTCCAACAACCTTATTTCATCTCACCATCAGAAGGGTACTACATAAAGTTAGTACTCTTCTTTTTGCTGCCTTCCATGTACAATACAATTATCAACCATACTCAACTATACATTCATGCGTTCCATGTAAAGGAGTCGATTGCCATGTCCGTGCTTATCGCATTCTTAAAAGGATTATTCCGGATCGTATTCCGGCTCAAGCTATCCGGCTTGGAGAAGCTGGATTTCAGCCAGCCGACCATTCTGATGCCTAATCACGTATCACTGCTGGATGCGCTGCTGTTAGCACTCTATCTGCCTCAGGAAGCGACCTTCGTGGTGAATACATCGATTGCCCGCCGATTGAGATTGCCGCTGAAGCTGGTCAGGCATATTACCGTAGATCCACTCAATCCGTATTCGGTTCGCAAGATGGTCAAGACGGTACAAAGCGGTGTTCCGCTCGTTCTATTCCCGGAGGGGCGTATCACAACTACAGGCGGATTGATGAAAATATACAGCGGTATTGCTTACATTGCCTTAAAAACAGGGGCTAAGCTTATTCCCATCGCCATTAATGGAGCCGAACGCTCCAAGCTTTCCTATATCGGTCATAAAATCAAGACGGTCTTGTTTCCGGCAATCCGTATCCAGGTTGGTGACCATTTCCGAATCGAGCAGCAGCCGGGAGTATCCATGAAGCTGCAAAAGCAGCAGGCTGCGGATACGATTCTGACTACCATGCAGGAGCATTTGTTGAAAAGCCGCTTGAAAACGGAGGTAAACCTGTTCAACGAACTGCTGCTGCAAGCTTCCCTTCATGGACAAACGAACAAAATTTGCGAGGATTTGACACAGAGCCTTACCTATAAAAAGCTGATCGTCTCCTCTTATGTATTCGGGCGTAAGCTGCGTCCCAAGCTTAACAAGCAAGCCGCTATCGGTTTGCTGCTGCCTAATTCGATTGCTCATGTGATCGCCTTGTTCGCTCTGCTGCGTCTTGGGAAAACACCTGCCATGCTGAACTTCTCGGCCGGACAGCAAAGCCTTCTGGATGCTTGTGAAACAGCCGTGCTGCGTACCATAATCACCTCCCGCCAGTTTATAGAGAAGGCCAAGCTGGAAGCCACCATTCAGGCCTTGGCACAGGAAATCACGATCATTTATCTGGAGGATGTTAAGGACGAAGTCAAGCTGTCCGACAAGCTTGGAGGCCTGCTTGATTATTGGATGAGCGCACAAGCCGAGCAAGGGTTTCGCGATATCATCCTGTTCACCTCCGGCAGTGAAAGCAAGCCCAAGGGTGTCGTTCTCGGGCATGATCAATTGTATGCTAATATTCAGCAGTGCAAGGCTGTATTCGATTTTACTGCGGCTGACAAAATGTTCAACGCACTGCCGATGTTTCACAGCTTCGGTCTGACTGCAGGCACCCTGCTGCCTATCCTTACCGGAGTGCCGGTGATGCTCTATCCAAGTCCCTTGCATTATCGCGCCATTCCCGAGGTCGTTTATGATCGCAATGCGACGATTTTATTCGGAACCTCAACCTTTCTCGCTGGATACGGTCGGGCTGCACACCCATATGACTTTCATTCACTGCGAATTGTTGTAGCAGGAGCCGAAAAGCTGAAGGATGAGGTGCGCGAGCTGTGGAGCCAAAAGTTTGGTATCCGTATATTCGAAGGCTACGGCGCAACCGAGGCTTCGCCAGTCGTCTCGATCAATTCACCGCTCAACTACAAAAGAGGCACCGTCGGCAAGCTGCTGCCGAGCATCCGTTACAAGCTTGAACCGATACCGGGTATTGAGCATGGTGGCAACCTGCTTATTCAAGGTCCTAATATTATGAAGGGTTACCTGATTCATGGTAAGGGATTTGTTCCTTGCCCTGAATGGTACGATTGCGGAGATGTTGTAGAGTTGGATGCACAAGGTTTTCTGAGCATTAAATCGCGACTGAAGCGTTTTGCCAAAATTGGCGGAGAGATGATTTCCCTGCAGTTGGTTGAAGAGCTTGCTACCGCCTGTTATGGTGACATTCCGGTTGCAACAATCAGTGTAGCCGACGGCCGCAAAGGAGAGCGTATTCTGCTGTTCACCACCAAGGAAGGTCTGAATTTACAGGAATTTAAGGCTAAGCTTAACGAAAAAGGATATACACCGATGCTGCTGCCTTCCAGATTACAAGTCATCGATAAGCTGCCGCTGCTTGGCAGTGGCAAAACCGATTACGTTGCACTGAAGAAGCATGTTGAAGCTGCGCTCGAGCAAGGAACCTGAGATTGTTGTAACCGTGTATGCATCTACCGCCGACGCTTTGATAAATGCCTTGCCTATTGCCTAATCGAAGGGATTGATATGTATGAAAGAGCGAGCCCTCAATGCCTTATATATCACTCAATTTTTATCAGCTTTCTCAGACAACATGTCCCTATTAGTCATTGCCAGCCTGTTAACCAAAAATGGATTTTCGCCCGAATCGTTAGCCTTGGTGACGATGGCATTTTTCCTTCCCTATATTTTGTTAGCCCCTATTGTCGGTCCATTTGCAGATAAAATGCCAAAATCCGTCGTGCTCATTATAGGCAATCTGATCAAGCTGCTGGGTATCTCTGCACTCATCTTTATTGATCAATCCAATATTATTTTATTAATGCTCAGTTATTTTACCGTAGGCGTTGGAGCCGTTGTGTATTCACCAGCCAAGTATGGGATATTACCAGAGCTCATCGAAACCGACCAGCAGCTGTTTAAGGCTAATTCCAGAATTGAAGCTTATACGATCCTGGCCATCCTGACAGGGATCGGTGGAGGCGGTGCTATTGTCTCCGTAACCAGTACGGTGCAATCGTCACTCATCTGTGTGCTGCTATATGCTTTATCGCTAGGTGTGACTTTTTTGATTCCACGTATGCCGGGAGATCAGTCCATACGCTATACGCGGGAAGCTCTACAGTTTTTCAAAAGTGTGACGACACTGCTGAGCCACTCCAAAACCAATTTTTCCCTGATCGGTACAGGAGCCTTCTGGATGAGCTCAGCCGTACTCCGTACAGCCGTGTTAGCTTGGATACCACTTGCTCTGGGGTTTAGTCCTGAGGATTTCAGCGTTTCCCTGATTCTCGCTACCACGTCGATCGGGATCGTGATTGGTGCATTTCTTGCTCCTAAATTTGTTCAGCTTCAACAGTATTACAAATCGATTATTTACGGCTTTTTGATGGTAGTGCTCATCTTTATTTTCCCATGGCTGCATTCTACCTCAATCACCATCGTATTTTTATTGGCGGTAGGCTGTATGGGCGGGATCTTCATTGTGCCGATGAACACGGTGCTTCAGGAAGAAGGAACCAAAATGGTAGGGGCTGGAAAAACAATAGCCGTGCAAAATTTTGTTGAAAATATACTGATGGTGATCGGATCGGGGTTATACTACTTGGTCATTGAACAAGGGGCTTCAATCTCGATGGCCATTGTTATTCAAGGTGCGATTATGCTGCTCATTCTGTTGTATCTAGGCTCGAAGATCAATAGGCATTCATCACCGATGCATGCAGGTGGAAAAAGCTTCAAATAAGGCTGGCAGCTGCTGCCTGGACTTTTCCAACTTACGCCGTCTATCCACATTGAGCGTTATGCAACAGGAAACAGGCTCCAGAAGGAGCCTGTTCCATTATGAGAATCCCAGGCCGATAACGCCTGCGGTTATAAGTACAGAACCAATAATACGACTGCGGCCCTGCGGCTCATTCAACAGCAGCAGGCCGAACAAGGTGCCAAATACGGTTCCGATTTCCCGCATTGGCGCCAATTGGGACGCTGGTGCCAATGTTAACGCATACAGAAATAGCATGTAGCCGCCAGGCGCCAAAATTCCGCCGATTATAATGGTACGATAGTTCAGCTTCCATTCAGCAGCAATCCCTTTTGAACGGATGACCGCTAGCGTTAATGCCAATAAGTTGGCGATATTCGTAGCTTCATTTAACACAATAGGCGGAATCGACTCGATGGTGATTTTGTCCACAACGATATAACCACTGACACAGATCCCGACTGCACCCGCCAGCAGCAGTGTATGATTGGTATGAGCAGACTGACGAAACAGCGCCCTGCCCCCACTGACCCAAACGATTCCAGCTATAATAGCCAGAATACAGACCCAACCGAGGCTGGACATCGTTTCACCCAGCAGAAGCACAGCGACAAGCGGGACGATAATCGGACTGATTCCCCTCATGATTGGATAAGCCTGGGACAGATCACCAATCTGATACGTTCGGGCAAGCAAAAATAAATACAGTCCGTGTATGAACATGGAGCCTGCCAACAGTCCCAGGCTTTTTAAAGTAAAAGCAAAGCTCCCCCACTCATACCAGGCTCCAGGTAGAAAGACTATAGTCCCTACCCAATGCGCCAGCCATAAAAAGACAGACTTATTAACGCTTTTCTTGGCAAACAGGTTCCAGACGGCATGCAGCATCCCTGAGAGCAATACGAGCAATAAGGCAATAACATGCAACTTAGTAAACCGTAGCTAGAAACGATTCGATAGCTTCCATCAATGTTTCCGGCGCCTCCAGCATACTCATATGACCTGAAGTTTCGATCAATCGCTGTGTAATTTGGCTTCCACTAACCGTAAACGTCCGTTCAACCGGAATAATTTGATCGTGCGCACCTGCAACCAGCAGTACAGGAACCTTCGTGCTGGATAGTACATCGTTGCGATCAGGCCGTGATCTCATTCCCTGAAGTGTACGGATTGCAGCCTGTGGATCCGTGTTATTGCCGATCTGGATCGTTCTGGCAACTGCCTCCGGCATCGATTGAAGATGATCTGGAGCAAACAGCTTCGGAACCAGTCCCTCAATAAAAGCTGGCAGACCTTGTTCTTCTATCGTAGCGCTGCCTTTCAATCGTCCTTCTTTTCCCGCATCCGTATCCGGGAAGCCCGTGGAATGAATCAACCCGAACCCGGACAGCATTTCAGGGTACCGTTCAGCGAAAGCGAGCGCTATATAACCTCCCAAGGAGTGACCAAGTACAATTGCCGGTCCTGAGTCAAGTCCCTTGAGCTGTTGTGCCAGATCACCTGCGAAGGCTTCCATTGAATATTCGCCAGCAGGCGCTCCCGATTGCCCGTGTCCTCGCAAATCCGGCAGTACCCAGCGATAACCATTAGGCAGCAGTGGAAGCAACTCATCCCAATAGGCAGAGCTTCCGCAAAAACCATGCAGCAGCACAACCGTTTTGCCTGTGCCTTGTTCCTTATAGGAGAACTTGCCTCCACCATCCACCGCAATAAATTTGTTTTCCATTCTTATTTCCCCTTCCCCAGCTATACGTTATATTATACGGCACTCTTCTGAATATTATCTATATAACGATACCCTACTTTCCTGTTCATTAAACAAGAACTATGGATGAATAAAGAACTGCAAAAGCAGCAAAAGGCCGCCGCAGCAGCCTTTTACGTCTATTTTAAAAATAAAGTTAAGCTTGTGACTTTCCTTGGTTTTTAGTCGTAAAGAACCGCTTTGATATCAGGTGAATCGACATTGGTTTTATCATACCAGAAGAAGCCGGTATCGATATTTTTCTCCACCTTTTCTCCTTTTACAGCTTTAACAGCGGCTTTGACTGATTCATAGCCAATTCCAATCGGATTTTGCGTGATGGCTCCTGCCATTTTACCGCTCCTGATAGCATCAATTTGCTGCTTGCCTGAATCGTAGCCAATGACAACAATTTTATCCTTTTTCAATTCGGTTACGCCGTTCAGAACACCAATCGCTGATCCTTCATTGGAACCAAAGATCCCTTTAATATTGGGATGCGCTTGAATGATGGCTTTGGTAAGGTCAGTAGATTTCAATTGATCGCCGCCTCCATATTGGATATCGACAATTTTAATGTTTGGATATTTATTTTTGATTTGATTCACAAAGCCGTCACGACGATCAATACCTGTACGGCTTGTTTGGTCATGTACGACAACGGCGACTTCACCTTCATTATTAATAAGTCCTGCCATTTTATCCGCTGCAAGACTAGCTGCTGCGATATTATTCGTAGCTGCCGTAGCTACTGGAATGTCGCTGTCTACACCGGAGTCGAATCCAACGACCGGAATTTTGCCAGCCTTGGCTTTTTCCAATAAAGGAACAGCCGCTTTGCTATCCAATGCTGCAAACGCGATAGCACTCGGTTTTTTGCCCAACGCTGCAGTAAGCATCTCGATTTGTTTATCCACCTGTGCTTCAGTTTCTGGACCTTCGAAGGTGATCGTCACATCTAATTCCTTGGCTGCTTTCTCAGCACCAATCTTAACTGCTTGCCAAAATTGATGCTGAAAGCCTTTGGAGATCACGGGAATGTACATTTTCTCGGCCTTTTTCGCTTCAGGAGCGGCGGCTGGTGCAGCCGCTGGAGTTGGAGCTGGAGTTGCCGATTTGGCAGCCTCCTGTGGTTGAGTAGCTGCCGGCTTGGCAGTTTCACCACAAGCAGCTAAGACAATGGTAAACATTAACATAAACACCAGAGCGAACAGGTTTTTTGTGCTTTTCAATTCAATCTCCCCTTGCCTTATTATTATAGAACTCCCGATGGGAGGAACTACCTTATTTTTTGCGGCGGCGGAGAATATCCGCATATACGGCAAGGATAACAACCAGTCCGACGATCACGGTCTGCCATTCCTGCTTAACCGAAAGGATACGCAAACCATTGGTTAGTACACTCATAATTAAAGCGCCGATGACCGTTCCGAGAATCGAACCTTTGCCACCGCTTAACGAGGTCCCGCCAATCACAACCGCTGCAATCGCTTCAAGCTCATAGCCTTGACCCAGCGCAGGCTGCGCAGAATTCAATCGTGAGGCAATCATAATTCCGGCTATGCCGCTGAATACGCCCGTCAGTGTGTATATCGCTATTTTCCAAAAATTCACGTTGACACCAGACAGTCGAGTTGCCTCTTCATTGCTGCCTAACGCAAAGTTATAACGCCCGATAATCGTTTTGGTTAATATGATGCTGGCTATGATTGCTGCTCCCAGAAAAATGATAATCGCATTCGGAATCTCGAGCCCGGGGATGATCGAGTTGATCACAGACCCCATTGAAATTTTTCCAAATCCCGGTGTGTCATTGAAATAAATCGGCTTCGCTCCCGATATGACAAGTGACAGTCCTTTGGTGATCATCATCATCGCTAATGTTGCAATAAAAGGAGGAATGTTCATCTTGGCCACGGCAAGGCCGCTGATCAACCCGCACAGCGCGCCGGTCACAATACCACCTGCAATGCCCAATGGCATCGGCAGCTGCCAGAGCGTGATCATCACACCTGCCATCACAGCGGAAAAGGTCATCACCGTTCCGACCGCTAAATCAATGCCACCGGTAATGATGACAAACGTTGATCCCAGGGCGAGCACGCCTATAACCGCGGTTGACAGCATAATGCCTACAAGATTATCGAATTGAAAAAAGTTGCTGGATGAAAGCGAGAAGATAACGACAAGTAAAATCAGGCTGGCAAAGGCCAACAATTTTTGTGTTGCACCGGTTTGAAAAGCAGTTGTTTTGGGAATGAGTAAGGTTTTCAAGCGATTACGCCTCCTGATCGATTTGTCGCCAGCATCATGATCTTTTCCTGTGTGGCCTCTTTATTGCTTAATTCGCCTGTAATTCGACCTTCACACATCACCATAATCCGGTGACTCATAAGCAGTATTTCCGGTAATTCCGAGGAGATCATCATGATCGATTTTCCTTGCGACGCGAGGTCATTAAGCAGCTTGTAGATCTCACTTTTGGCGCCAATATCGATACCTCGTGTCGGCTCATCAAAGATCAGAATCTCACAATCCCGCGTCAGCCATTTGGCTATAACAACCTTCTGTTGATTCCCGCCCGACAGAAATTTCACTTCCTGATTCATACTCGGTGTTTTGACTTTCAAGGCTGCTGAATATTGCTCTGCTACTGCAAGTGTTTGCGCTTTATTCATCCATCCACCCCAGCTGCTTAACTTCTTGTAGGAAGAAATCGCTATATTGGTTTCTACATCCATCCCTACAAGCAGCCCGTATCGTTTACGGTCCTCTGATAAATAGCCCATTCCATAGCCCACGGCATCGTGCGGATTGTTAATTTTCACAGGGTTGCCATGAATGCGGATTTCACCTGAATCACTCGTGTCTGCACCAAAAATGGCTCTCGCTACTTCTGTACGACCTGCACCCATTAATCCTGCGAAGCCGAGGATTTCGCCTTTTTTCAATTGGAAGCTGACGTCCCGGATCACATTGCCTCTGTTAAGATGCTTGACCTCCAGGACGACGGGCTGGTTCGATGTTTCCTGCGATTCTGTCGGCTTGCTGTAAATTTCTCGACCTACCATCAGTGAAATAATGTGATCGATCGTCGCGTCTTTAGTTTCCAATGTTTCAATGTAGCGGCTATCTCGCATGATCGTAATCCGGTCGGTTATTCGTTTCAGCTCTTCCATGCGATGCGAAATGTAAACGATCCCAACACCGCTGTCACGAAGCTGGTGAATGATGCGGAACAGATCGTCAATCTCGGTATCTGTCAGAGCAGCCGTTGGTTCATCCATAATTAACACCTCTGATTGAAAAGACAACGCCTTGGCCATTTCAACCATTTGCTGTTTGGCTACTGTAAGATCGGATACTTTAATTCGTGGATCCATTTGCAAATTCATGCGCTGAAACAATTGCTGCGTACGTGCATTCAGCTCTTGCTCATCCAAAAACAGGTTCAGCAGCTTCTTCGGTTCACGTCCAATATATATGTTCTGTGCTACCGTCAGGTCCGGCATGAGATTAAGCTCCTGATGAATGATGCTGATCCCTAAATCCTGCGCCATCTTGGGCGTAGTGATTTCAATTTCTTTGCCTTTATAAATAATTCGCCCCGCGTCCTTCGTGTATACGCCAGTCAATACCTTCATCAGCGTGGATTTACCTGCTCCATTTTCGCCGACTAAGGCATGAACCTCCCCACTTGCCAATTCAAAACGGCATTGATTAAGCGCATGAACGCCTGGAAAGTGCTTTTCGATGCCTTCCATAAGCACTAATGCTTCCTTCACCCTGATCACCCCTAATCGCTTCGTTCATTGAATTAAGCATACAATTGAATAGCGTATTTCATAATGGAGGATCTTCTTGGAAAGGTTGATTATCTTCCACAAATCGATTTTTTACATAGAAAAACCTCTACCGGATATGAAATCCAGAGAGGTTGTCTACAAAATATCATGAAGTGCGGTGAATAAAGAGCGGAGCGGCCAAATAATCCTGGAGAAGCGTCAGCGCTCGCCTTTGTTTCCATATTTTCACCGCTAAATCTCTTATAAAATCAAAAAATATGGAAACAACAGCTGAGAGTTTGCTTGCAAACTGGCTTCGTAAGCATCTACCCGGAAGGATATTTGGCCGCGCAGCGGGACTTATTCACCGCACTTCTAAACTACGGGCTTGAAAAAGGAAACAACAGCTTTTGATTTTCAATCGTATAAATATTTTGCTTATTAATGACCTCAGAGCCTGTATCTATGATGGGGGCCACCTTTTTTCCTTGCAAAGCTTCATAGGCGGTCTTAACTCCCAAATAACCCATATTAAAAGGCTTCTGAATCACAACAGCCTGTATCACGCCTTCTTCAATCCATTTGATCTCATTCGTTGAGCTGTCAAATCCGACAAGCTTAACCTGCTCCTTCAAGCCTAGCTCCTTGATAGCCCGAGCAGCACCAACCGTAGTAATTTCGTTTAATCCGGCAATCCCGCCGATATCATCACGAGCGATTAGCAGCTCTTTAGTAATCTCATAAGCCCTATCCTCCGATCCATTGCTAAAGTAGGTGCCTACAACGGATTTTTGTAAAGCTTCGGAAAGTCCACTTCTCGCACCCTGTTCCCTTTGAATGGCGGTCGACGTACCCTGCACATGGCTAACAATCGCGATTTGCTTGGACGGATCCACCAGCTTCGACAGTACCTCACCCATTTTACGGCCTGCCGCTATATTATCTGTTGCAATAAAGCTGTTAGCAGCCGTACTGTTAATACCTGAATCCATCATGATTAGCGGAATGCCCTGCTTGCGAATTTTCTCAGCCCACGGTACTAAAGCTTCATAGTCGGAGGCAACGAGCACAACCGCATCAGGCTTCGATTTCAATGCTTCTTTCAGCTTGTAAATTTGACCCTCGACATCAAATTCATTATCAGGTCCCTGTACTTCAACCTGCACATCAAATTCTTTTCTCGCCGCTTCAATTCCTGCTCCTACGGTATTCCAAAATTCAATCTTGGGATCGATCGCTTTCATCATCACGAGAATGTGGGGCTGGTTGCCTCCAGGCCTCGCCATATTGACTTTAATTAAAACCAGCACGGTACAAATAACGATACCAGCAAGAAGGAGAGGGAGCCATCTTATCGAACCAAGCTTCATCTTCAAGTTATCCACCCAGCCCTCACTCCAGTATCGGCAGCCAAATATTGGCCGTCGTGCCTTGCCCCAACTCGCTTTCAAAGGTAATCCCATATTCAGTTCCATAATAGAGCTGAATCCTTTGATTCACATTGCTGACTCCGATCCCGCCACCACCGCCGGAATTTTCATTTTTTTCAAACATGCGTTGAATCGTTTCCGGCGACATGCCTATACCTTGGTCAATAACCTGAAGACGGATCCGATGCGCGATGATTTCTCCAGTGATCAGAATCGTGCCAGAGCCAGCCTGATTTTTAATCCCATGATAGATCGAATTTTCCACCAAAGGCTGTAAAATGATTTTGAGCACCTTGTTCGATACAATCTGCGGGTCTACAGCAATTTGAAAATCCAGCTTGTCTTTGTAGCGTATTTTTTGAATCGTTAAGTAGCTTTTGATATGCTCAATTTCGTTAGCGATCGTAATCAGCTCTTGCCCTTTGCTAATGCTCAAACGAAATAGCTTGGCTAAAGCCGACACCATCAATACCACTTCCTCCGACTTCTTGCCTTCTGCCATCCAAATGATCGAGTCCAAGGTGTTATATAAAAAATGCGGATTAATTTGAGCTTGAAGCGCTTTCAATTCACTTTTCCGTTTGAGCTCCTGCTCCGTGACATTTTGAACCATCAGCTCTTTGATCTCCGTGGTCATCCGATTGAACCGCTTGCTCAGCTGTCCTATTTCATTACGGCTTTCAATCGCTACCTGAATATCAAAGTTTCCCTTCTCGACTTCCTTCATTGAAGCCTCCAGGTGCTTAATCGGTCTGGAAATCCGTGAGGACAGAAAAATGGAGATCAAGATCGCTATAGCAATCAGCCCGATTCCCCACATCAATATATAAGTCTGGATTTCTTGCTTATTCGAAACCAATTCATCCACATAAGTGACACCAACGATCTTCCAGCCCTTCTTGGACTGATTGATCGTATACATACGGCTGTCTTTTCCTTCAGAGGTGGTAAAGCTGCTCGTTGTCGAGGCCATCACTTGTTCAATCTTTTCCTCTTTAAGTTTGCTGTAAATCAGCTGCTGCTGGGGGTGATACACGATATTTCCCTCTTGATCGAGGATAAAGATGTAGCCCTTTTTGCCGAGCTCTATTTTATTGCATAAATCATTAATGACGCTGTAATTTAAGTCCACTAGCAGTACACCCAGCTTATTCCCATCCGCATCACGAAGCTGTCTGCTTAACGAAACGACCCAATTATATTCCTGAATAATATTTTGTACATGAGGGGCCGAGATGACAACATTGCCGTTCCCCTCGATGGCCTTCGTATACCAGCTCTGCTGTGCGGGATCTGCAAAAGGATTGAGCTTCATATGGTTATACGGCACGATTCCTCCATTATGATCGAAGATAAGTATCGAAGAAATATCCTTGCGGGTGTTCAGCACCGAGCTAAGCTGAGAGCTGATCCGTTGCTCCAAAATGAGATTATCATTCGTGCTGGACATCGTTGTGTTCATTAAATATTGGCGAATATCCGAGTTGGAAAGCACCATTTGCGATATATTTTCCATGTAATTGATATAGGTTTCGATGTTGGTATTCACCTGCTCAATTAATTGAGCGGTGTGTTCGCGGGAGCTTTGCTCAGCGGCATTCGTGGATAACGTATAGGTGGTATAAGCAATACAAAGCGTCGTAAACAAAATCAGACAGGAAAAGGCAACCGCCATGGTCGATTGAATGCTTTTATAATGAAAAAAATCAAAACCAAGCAGCCTGATCTTCATTCTCCTGGGTCCCTTCTCTTCAAATTTTGTTACGGTATTCCGTCGTGGTCATCCCTGTCGTTTTTTTGAATATCAAGCTAAAATATTGCGGGTCCGCATACCCGACACGATCAGCAATTTCATAAGTCTTCAGATCGGAATGCTTCAGCATTTCTTTGGCTTTTTCGACTCTGAGCTTGGTTAAATAACCGATGAAGGTTTCACTTTGGTAGCTTTTGAACAGAAGACTGAAATAGCTTTTGCTCATCGATACATGCTTACATACAGCGTCGAGCGATATGAGTTCATCCGCATAATGGGCATGGATATAAGCCTCCGCCTTCATCATCTGGACCCGGACAAAATGATCGCGTTTCTCGGAAATAATCAGGGATACCCTCTGGCAATACGCAGTTAACCATACCTCTACCTCATCCAAGGTTTTCAAATGATAAATATCGGTCAGCGGATTGCTGTCGGTCCTGTATAGGGAATCGTCATGAATACCCAACTCATCCAAGGTATCCATAATCGATATCATGACCTGCTGTATATGGATATAACAGCGATCCAGCGGCAGATAGGATTTCTTGAAATTGTGCATGAGTTGACTAATAATCGGCTCCATTTCCTCCAGTGTGCCCGATTTGATTCCCGATACAAGCTTCCGCTCCCACACCTTGTTATAAGGTACACGTGTGTTCGCACGTCCCTCAATATCATTAATGCTGATCACACGATTTTTGCCTAACAAAAACCGGTAGTCGAGTGCTGAGGCCGCTCTTTTGTGCGAAAGATGAAGTTGATTCAAGCCTGTACATACATCGCCTACACCAACTGAAATTGTAAATTTCAAAAAGCTTTGAACAGCTGCATTTATTTCCTCAAGCACATGTAAAGCGCTATCATAAAGCAGCTCAGCATCATCACCTGATAAGATCGCGATGGTTTTTTCGTTGTTATTCTGAAATACAATTCCTGCGTTATGCTTCGCCATGATTTCTTCACTAATATTGAATACGGCAAAATAAAGCAATTCGCTCTCCGTCTCTGGATAAAATCTCTCAAGCTCGCCATGATCATCTACATCAATAACCGCAACCAGATGATGCATGCCCTCTATAGAAAGCTCCAGATAAGCAAGCTTATCCTTAAGCTCACCCTCCCGCACGATCCCAGAAATCAGCTGATTCAGAAAGCGTTCACGCGCAAGTGGCAGACTTTCTCGCAGTCTCTCCTTCAGTTTGGTCAAATCGTCCGTCTTGCGTCCCTCTTCATCCATTTCCGCTTTGAGCCGAATCAGAATTTGACGAATTTCCGCTGCTGTGTTCGGCTTTAAAATATAATCATGCACCTTCAGCTTTAACGCTTGCTGGGCGTATTCAAATTCGTCGTACCCGGTAAGAATGATAACTTTGGTGCGGGGATAATGGTCAAACAAAAAGCGCGACAATTCCAATCCATCTACAAATGGCATATTGATATCGGTTAAAACCACATCCGGTTGAAGCAGCTCCATCGCTTGAATGACCTCACGGCCATTTTCAAAATCGCCCACCACTTCAAAACCAAGCTCATGCCAGTTTAAATGATCTCGGATGCCTTCCCGAACCGTTGCTTCATCATCCGCTACGATAATCTTATACATATCTGCCTCCCATACACATGATCATGAATGTCGCTTCAATTCGGGTAGCCTGCTTGTCGTAAAGATAATACCATATATAGGCTGCAATCGAATACTACCATATTTTGTAATACCCTGCTAACTCAAAAAAACTCCAAGCTCACTATAATAGTGAAGCTGGAGTTTTAAGGATATCCTTATTATTAACTTGGGTTCGGATTCACGGCTGCAGGTGCAGGAGGATCTATTGCGATTGTTGGTGCTGCTTCCCGCTCCGTGACCGGTTTATATTTGGACGAAATATACGTTTCGGCTTTTCCCTCAGTAATGACCTGTGGATACATCATACCCGGCTTCGGGTCGCTCACCTGATATTGGATGACTGCCGTACCATCAGGCTGGAAACGAATACCGCTGATTGTGAAGCCATACCCTGGACTCGGCAAACTGCGGGTTAATGTGACTTTATTGACATCCGCATTGACTTGCTCTACCGTCATTTTGACATCGTCCTGTTGGTCGGGAGCCGGCTTAACAGGCTGCATAAAGTCAGGTTGGCTCTCCAAAAATTTCACCGTGTTGCCCACCCATACCGCCGCTTCACCACGCGTCATTTCGCGTTTCGGATAAGCCATCCGGCTTTCGTCCGCCTTGGCGATACGATACAAGTACAGGCGCTGCAATGTCCCTTGGTACATAGGATCGATTTGATCATTATCATCAAACAGAACCATCATCTTGACCATCGGGAAGGTACCCTTTAATTCCAGTGCGGTAACGAGCAGATTTGCATATTTTTCACGGGTAATGGCTGCGTTGGGATCAACATCCTTAGCGATATCCAAACCATTGACCTTGGCATTAATAAAAGCTTCTGCATACCAGGCGTCGTTCGGAATGGTCGTAAAGAAGTCGCTGGCCTGCGGCTGCTTCACAAAAGAAACTGCGTTCAAATTGATATCGAGTGCCTTAACGATCAGGCTGATACTCTGTGCATAGCTCATCGTGTTCCGCGGTGCAAAATGCTCACTGTCCACACCCGTAACGATTCCTTTATCCTTAAGCATCATAATCGGCTCCTTCTCTGCTGCATTCAAATCCGAGAAAGCAAACACCGAGCCTGCCGATACCGTACACAACAATGCGGCTGTGGAAACCAAAGTTACGATCTTTTTCATTATATTCATCCTTCCTTGATGTAAGAGTATAAGTTCAACTTCGAAGTTATACCTACAGACGGGACTCTTGTTCAAAAGGTTGCAGCCGGAGTTAAAAAGATATACTTAGCCTGCCCATTCATAGCGGTGACATTCAGACCTGCATAGAAAAAAGCTTCCCTCACCCATAAATGGTGATAGAAGCTCGCTTTTTGTCTCATCTCAGCTATGAACATAATAAGATTGCAATTATTTCTTAATTTCCTCAAGCGGCTCATGATGTCCATAGAACGTCTGCTCTCTTTGAATGGGCGCCGTCCATTTTACAGCATTAGCGATTACACGATGAACGTCCTTGTTGTGATAGGTCGGATAGGTTTCGTGTCCAGGTCGAAAATAAAAGATTCTGCCTTGACCACGTCGGTAGGTGCAGCCGCTGCGGAACACTTCTCCTCCTGCAAACCAACTTACAAAAATGAGTTCATCAGGTACAGGGATGTCAAAATGTTCTCCGTACATTTCCTCCTCGTCCAAATCGATATAAGGGCCAATGCCTTCTACAATAGGGTGAGACGGATCAACGACCCACAGCCGCTCCTTCTCATCTGCTTCTCTCCATAAGAGGTCGCAGGATGTGCCCATTAGCTTGCGGAATAGCTTGGAATGATGCCCTGAATGCAGGACGATCAGCCCCATACCCTTATGAACACGAGCGCAAATACGATCAACAACTTGATCCTGAAAGCCTTTATGATCCACATGACCCCAATAGATCAGTACATCCGTATTGTCGAGCTTATCCTGGGTAAGTCCATGCTCAGGCTCATCAAAGGTTGCATAGGAAAGTTCAAATCCATCCTGCTTGATCCCATCGGCAATAGCTCCATGCATACCTTTGGGATAGATGTGAGCCACCTCCGGCTTACGCTGCTCTTGGAGAAATTCATTCCATATCGTTACATTAATCATCGAATTGACTCCTTTTCATTCGGTTATGATCGATTTAGGCTTCTGGTTACTCCATCTTTAGCTGAATCTATGATCGCTTGCAGCACCTGCTGATTACGGTATCCATCCATGAATGTCGGGAATAAAGGAGAATTCGCCTGATCCAGATAATCCACAAAATCCTGAAGCATCGGTTTCATTGATTTCTCGTTTAAGTAAATCTTTTTTTCTATCAGCTCCAGGCTTTCGCCTTCTCTAACCGTCAAATGAACCTCGTTAGGCTGTTCGACTGAGATTCTGACCGTGCCCAGATCGCCAAACAAGGTCACATTAAATTGGTTACCGGTTCCAAGCGCATTCTTATGTGTATAAAATGTGCCCATGACTCCGCCTTCAAGCACACCCTGGAAGCCTGTAAAATCATCCACGTCGACTGCAGTTGGCTGCCCTGTACGCATATCTATCCGTTGGTCAATAAATGTGCTCATCAGTCCGGACACCTGTGTAAATTCCCCTACAAAAAAACGCGCTGCATCCACCATATGAGAGCCAATATCCGCCAATATACCCGACCCGGCCATCGCTTGATTAAACCGCCATGTATATTCCTTGTTAAACATAGGTGCATTTTCCTCTTGCAGGTAGTGGGCGGCAATATGCCGAATCCGACCTAATGCACCTTGCTCGACCAGTTGCTTAACGTATTGGAAGCAGGGTCTGTATCGGTACGAAAACCCAACCATGCAAGGAATCGGATTGTGCTCATACAATTCCAATAGCTCATCTGCTTCTTCCATCGTTCGTGTGAAGGGCTTTTCTGAAAATATTGGTTTGTTATAGGCAATCGCACATTTTAGAATATCATAATGAAATTTATTGGATACCCCAGATATAACAAAATCAATTTCCGGATCCGCAATGATATCCTCGTACTGAATGTATCTTTTGCCTGCAGACAGTCCCAATCGGCTGCCGACTTGTTCTACAGCCTGCACATTCACATCACAAATAGCTGCAACTCTGGTATCAGGGATTTTGGAGAGATTGTTCATATGATAATCACCAATGCTTCCAAGCCCAATAATACCGACATTCCACATTTTATCGTTCATGGTATCCTCCTAAGAGTTTGCTTAAGTAAACTTTTAAATAGTAAGCGTTAAATCGTTGAACAAGAGTCTCTTTCTATAATTTTGCTGTCGATAATTTTATTTTCCGGAAAATCGCCTTTTAACACGTCCAATTTGTGCATTAACAGTCGGACCGATTGAATCCCAAGCTCTGAGGGCTGCAAATCCATACTCGACAAGGAAGGGTTGGATTGCACCATCATCGAAAGATCTCCGCATATGACGAATAGTGAAATATCCTCAGGTACCCTTAAACCCAGATCTTTGATAGCATTCAACACGCTAAACGCCGTTCGGTCATCATCGGCAATAATGGCCGTTACTTGTTTCTTGAGCTTTCCCAATACACGAATCGTCTCGGCGTATCCATAATCCATGTATTCATTGGACAATATCGCTGGCTTATGGTGAATCATGTGCGGTTCCACTTCGATCTGGTGATCATGCATGGCCTGGATAAATCCCGCTGTTCTTACAATCGATACGGTCATCAGCTCATTTGCATTCAAAAACATCAGATTGCGATGACCCTTGTCTATTAAATAGTTGCATATGCTAGTAATAATTTTCATATTATCGTTATCTACACTTGCAGCATGATCAATATTGGCATTCATCACTTTCCCGACAGTAACAAAGGGAATTTGACCGAGATGCATCAGATCAATCCGCTCATCATCTGTTGTAGGACTCATAACCACAGCGCCATCAATCGGATAGCTCGACAAAAAGGGTGTCTTCACCTTCTGCAAAGGGATCATATCCAGCAGCACTCTATATCCATAATAGGAAGCTTCCAATATTACTGCGTTGATGAACTGCGTATGAAAGGCGTTGAAAAAGAAGCTGCCATGCGGTATCGTCAATCCGATAGCCATTGTTTTTTTGGTAACCAAGCTGCGCGCAATATGATTAGGCACGTAATTTAATTTCCTGGAAACACTCATGACCCGCTCTGTGACTTCCTTGCTTGTAGGTCTTTTTTGGCTAAAAACATTCGATACCGTCCCCTTGGACACCTTCGCTAATCTTGCAACATCATCAATTTTGGCCATATCTGATCAACATCTCCTCAGAAATCAATTCAGCCTAATTGTTGATTAAGCTTCTCCACTAGATCAATCAATTCCAGCGGATCACTGATCGTATAATCGGGTATCTCGCTCTCATCTGTATGTAATTTGGGGTATCTCGGTGTCCAGCTCAGAAAGATGCTCGTAATACCCATTTCATTGGCACCCTTAATATCGCGGCTCAGATTGTTACCTACCATGACAATGCGTGAGCAATCCTGCTCAGTAAGATCCAGGGCCCCGATCGCGGCTTTAAACATCCGAGAGCTTGGTTTGTACGCTTTAACCGTTTCCGAATATACCATTGTGGCAAAATAGTCGTATAATCCATTGTCCGTCAATATATTTTTGAAGGATTGTGCGTAACCGTCAGCTACGATAGCAAGTGTATAGCCACGTTCGGCCAACGTCTTGACCATCACATCCGCTCCGGGAATGACATTGGCCTGGATGACGATATCGTGATCGTCCCGAATTTCGGTGCCTTCATCAATGATGGTATCTCCGCAATCCAGAAATACAATTAATTTCTTGTGCTCAGAAATATTACTTGTCTTGTGACTCATGGTTTACGCCCCTTAATGTAAATTCGTTAGCATAGTGACATGCAGCATAATGATGGTCACCGACTAGCTGCAGCTCCGGCTCTTGCTGCATACACTTGTCGGTCTTATAAGCACACCTTGGATGAAAATGACATCCGCTTGGAGGATTGGCTGGATTCGGAACTTCGCCTTCGAGAATAATGCGATCTTTTTTCAGATGTGGATCTGGCTCGGGCACTGCCGATAGAAGCGCCTCGGTATAAGGATGCTTGGGATGGTCAAATAATGAATCCACTGGCGCTAATTCCACGATTTTACCCAAATGCATCACAGCTACCCTGTCGGAAATGTTTTGAACGATAGACAAATCGTGTGAAATAAAAATATACGTGATCTGCAGCTGTTGCTGAAGGTCCTTCAATAGATTAATAATTTGCGCTTTAATCGAAACGTCCAAAGCCGACACCGCCTCATCGCAAACAATGAGTCTGGGCTTGGAAACAAGTGCCCTGGCAATCGCGATACGCTGTCTTTGCCCACCGGAAAACGCATGAGGATAACGCTTGAGGTAGCTGACATTTAACCCGGTCTTTTGTGCGATTTCCGTGACTTTCTCATCAACCTCGGCTTTGCTCAGCTTGAAATTGGCAATCAACGGCTCGGAAATAATATCATACACACTCATTCTTGGACTGAGCGAGGAGTACGGGTCTTGAAAAATCATTTGAATATCTTTTCGGTACTTCTTGAACTCCTTACCCTGCAGCCCTAAAAAATTAACCTGCTCTCCGCCCTCAGTATGATAAAGCACCTCGCCTGAGCTTGCATTCATTCCTCTTACGATGCATCGGCCCAAGGTCGTTTTACCACAGCCGGATTCACCCACAATACTTAAGGTTTCTCCCTCCATCAGCTCAAAAGAAACATTGTTTAACACACGAATGTAAGAAGGTTTACTAAATAACTTGGTTTTGGATTTCACTTGAAAATCCTTATTTAGATTATTTACATCCAAGATACGTTTAGACATATTTATTCTCCTTCATTCTTGTCCTTGTACAGAAAGCATCTAACCATATGATTGTCGGATAGCTGGGTTTTGGGTACCGCCTGCACATTGCATACGCCTTCAATCCGGTCCGTGCAGCGATCGTAAAAACCGCACATAGGGGGCAAATTAATAGCCATCGGAACCGTGCCTTCGATTGAATCTAGCCGTTTATTGCGGTCTGTGCCTAATTTGGGCATCGATTTGAGCAGGCCCTTCGTATAAGGGTGCTTCGGATTGTAAAATATTTCATCGACCGTCGATTGCTCCACGATTTTCCCCAAATACATGACCGCTACCTCGTCGCACATTTCTGCAATGATGCCCAGATCATGGGTCACCAGCAAAATCGCCATCCCAAACTCCTTCTGTAGTCCTTTCATAAGCTCCAGCACCTGCGCTTGAATCGTAACATCCAATGCGGTTGTCGGTTCATCCGCGATAAGTAGTTCCGGATTACAGGACAAGGCCATCGAAATCATCGCCCGCTGGCGCATGCCGCCGGAAAATTCATGCGGATATTGATCGAATCGCTTTTCCTGATCTGAAATTCCAACTTTACTTAACATTTCGAGCGCTATTTTCTTGGCTTCTTTTTTATTCTTTGTGCGGTGGATCAATATCGATTCCATGATCTGATTGCCAATCGTGTACATTGGCGAGAATGCTGTCATCGGCTCTTGGAAAATCATTGCAATTTTTCTGCCGCGAATGGAACGGATCTGTTTGCCACGCGGGTCTAAGGATAACAGATTCAAATTGTTTAACGTCTTCTCGGAAGTAGAGTGATACACAATCTGGCCTGTGGTTTCACACTCTTTCGGATTGATGCTGATGATGGCTCTACTGGTCAAGCTTTTGCCACAGCCGGATTCCCCTACAAGACCGAGCGTTTTTCCTTTTTTTATTTCGAAGTCGACTCCATCTACGGCTTTCATTTCCCCGTTATCCATTTGAATGCAAATTTTGAGGTCTTGAACGGAGAGAAGGGGTTGTTCAGATTCAGCCTGTGGAGCTATTGAAGCCTGAGAAGCTTGTGATGCCATAATATCCCCTCACTATACTGAAATAGGTAACTGGTTCGAGCTCTTCACACTTATCTCTTATAAGGGTCCGCCGCATCACGTAATCCGTCACCCAAAAAATTAAAGGTTAATACGGTGATAATAACAAAGCCCAAAGGTATTAATTTCCACGGATATAAAGCGATATTTTCAATCTGCTGCGCTTCCTGAAGCAGTACTCCCCAGCTCGTTGCGGGTGACCGGATACCAAGTCCAAGAAAGCTCATCGCTGTCTCACCCAGGATCATGCTCGGTATGGCCAAAGTCGTTGCGACAACCAAATAACTGATAAAACCGGGCAACAGATGCTTAAGAATGATTTTGGCATCACTGACGCCAGCTATTTTGGCTGCTAATACATACTCTTCATTTTTCAAGGAGATGAACTTGCCTCTGGCAACCCTCGCCAGCTCCGTCCATCCGATAAAGGCGAAGATGATGACGATATAGATATACATCGTGACGACCGGTATGCGTGGCGGAATTGCCGCCGATAGGGCCATCCATAGTGGTAAGGTTGGAAAGGAGCGAATAATTTCGATAACCCGTTGAATGACTGAATCAATCCAGCCACCGAAATATCCCGACACTCCACCAATTAGCAATCCGAGCACAAAACTAATCGCTACTCCAATAAGAGGAATGCTTAATGAAATTTGACTCCCCAGAACGATACGCGACAACAGATCGCGCCCCATCCCGTCTGTACCAAATAGAAATAAGCGGCCCGGCTCATCTACACCAAACAAGTGAATATTCGTTGAGAACAGACCTAGAAATTGATAAGTTTCACCCTGTACAAAAAACCGGACTGCGTGTCGCACCTTGTCATCCTGCACAAACATTTTGCGTAGTGTAACCGGGTCCCTCGCTGACTTCAACTCGCTGACAAAGGGTCGAAATTGAAATTTGCCATCTGCATCTAAGAAGCTCACTTTAACAGGAGGCGCGTTCACATATTTGCTGTCATAGCTCTGCAAGCCGTACGGCGCTATGAACTGGGCGAAGATGGCGGCCAAATAAAATAACGATAAAATAAACAAACTGATTCTCGCGAGCTTATGCTTCTTGAGCCTTAGATACATAAGTCGCCATTGTGAGCTGTAGTAGACGTCGTTAGTGATCGCGGGTTTGATCGGCGCTATTTTCTGTCTTCCAAATATCGGGATTGTTTTCATATTACATACCTCTGAACTCTGTGCGAATTTTTGGATCCAGCCAAGCCAATAAAATATCGGAAATCAAGGTCCCAATGACCGTCAGTACGGCCATAAACAATAGCCAGGTTCCCGCCAAATACATATCCTGACCTAATAAAGCGTTATACATTACAGGGCCCTGAATGGGTAAATTCAGTACAATAGCCGTTATGGTGGAGCCTGTGAAAATCGAAGTGAGTGACCAACCAATCGTACTGACGATAGGATTCATCGCGGCACGCGTCGGGTATTTAAGCAGGATTTTGGTTTCCGATAAGCCTTTGGATCTGGCAGTCACTACATTCGGCTTATTCAGCTCATCCAGCATTTGACCTCTCATGACACGAATCAGCTCGGCGGTATTAGCCAAACCAATAACAATAACAGGAATAATCATATGCTTCAGTAAATCAAGAACCTTGCCCATGGACCACCCGGCATTAACATAATCGCTTGAAAAAAGTCCCAGCAGCGGATCTCCAAAATACACGTAAGACAGATACATAAGGATAATTGCTAACAGGAAATGGGGAGTTGCCATACCGAGAAAGCCAATGGCTGAATATAAATAATCGCCTATCGAATATTGCCTTACTGCACAATAAATGCCGATTGGAATCGCTACTGCGTACGTGAACGCCATGGTCACCAGAGAAACGATGATCGTGAGCGCCATGTATTGCTGGATAACCGCCATAACCGGTTTGTTATAGCTAAAGGAATAACCAAAGTCGAAATGCAGGATAATGTTTTTCATCCAGACAAGATACTGTATATACCAGGGCTGATCCAACTTCAGACTTACTCTCATTTCATCCATATCTTGCTGTGTCATTACATCGCCGGCTACAGCCATTTTGGCGGCATAATTAGATACATAATCACCGGCAGGAAGCTGAATGATGTAGAACACGATAATGGAAATGAAAATCACTACGGGTATGACTAAGATAATTCTTCTTAAAATATATTGGAGCATCTCTGATCCTATCCTCTCCGCTTAATTCGAAGATGCCATTGAAACCAACAAGGGGGAAGATCACTTCCCCGCCGGTTGATTAACCATTCGACTTATTGTTTGATAAAGAACTGTGAGGGGTGTCCATGGCCGATGCTGCGGAATTCATCCGAGTACACCAAATCCTTAGGCACATTTCCCACTTTATTGGAAGCGACGATCAGACGAGGTGTCGGACCTGCGTAACCAATAACCCACTGATTCTTTTGATGAAGCTTGATGATCTCATTACTCCATTTATTGATTTCCTCTTTGGTTGCCGATGCTTTCACTTTATTCCAGTAGTCAAGAATCAAGGCAACATCGCCCTCAGGCTTAACTCCTTCTTTGCCATTCGAGGAGCTGTACAATCCATATTGACCGTACCATGGAGTGATGACTCTTAGAGGTACAAGCGTATCAGGCCGGAAGGATACATTAACCAAGGAAATGTTTTCAGTCGTGGCGGGGATTTTATTCGAGTATTTGAGCTCTTGATGGGTTCCTGTATCCACAACCTTAAGGTCTACCTTGATGCCTACAGCTTCATAATATTTTTTGACCAATTCCAGAAAACCTGCGGTGCTCGTACTGCCTTCAATAACGGTGATGGTTAAATCCGATCCATCCTCATTGAGACGGAAATTGTTTTTATCACGTTTTGTCAATCCAAGCCCATCCAATAGTTCATTCGCGCGCTTCGGATCGAATTTGCTCCATTGATCTGCCCAGCCTTTTTGATAGCCAACCAAGCCTTCGGGAACCGACGCCTGGATAGGAGCGCCTAACCCATTCGTAACGATCTCAGAGATTTCTTTACGGTCTACCGCAACCGATAACGCTTCTCTAAATTTGATATCCTGGAACAGCTTGCGCAGATTCGGATCTGCAATCGTCTGATTGAGCTGAATGCCCGCACTTGACCAGGTTGGCGTTGACCAATTCATAACTCTGAAGCCAGCTTTTTTCTCATTTTCTTTTAGTACCGTGAAATCCTTAAAGTCAAAATCGATAATATTATAATCGCCTGCCAAGGTGCCGAGAATTCTTTGTGCCGGGTCCTGAACCTTGGTAGCTACGATACGGTCCATATAAGGAAGCTGGTTGCCTTCGCCGTCGACCTTCCAGAAATACGGATTGCGTTCCATAATAAATTGATCACTATTGGGATCATTTTTCGCTACCCATGCTCTTAAGGTTGGAATTTGCGGGTAAACCCAGTAATAATAACCGGTTGCCACCAGGAAAGATTTGACGTCCTCGAAACCCCATTTTTTGGCGATCTCAAGCGCCTTCTCCTGACCTATGAATTCAGGTAAAATAGTCTTCTGAAAATGTGCGGGAGCCTGAAACCATTTGTTGTCAATCGCCACACGCTCCAGGAACTGCACGCTTGGATATTTATGAACGACCTTGAAGCTATAATCATCAATTTTGGTCACTGTCGCTAAAGCCTTATCACCCGTCACAGGATCAACCGAGTAATAAGCATCATAGATTTTTTTACCGAAGGTCTCTTTGGTGAGCATATGCTCCCAATAGAACAGGACATCATCGGCTGTAAAAGGCATCCCGTCCGACCACTTCATACCTTTTCTTAAGTAAATGGTGAACTCCGTTGAATCTTTATTGACGTCGTAGCCTTTGGCAATGTTAGGTTCGACTGCGCTGCCATCCTTGTTAAAGCGGAAAAGCGCTTCCTCTGTAGGTTGACCCACCGTCCAGCGATCATTGACTCCTGTCCAAGGCAGCTTCCAATCGCCGCCGTACTTACCTGTTTCCTCCAAAACCTTTTCTACCATGATATCTTCCTTGGCCGGTAATCGTTCAGTAACCGCTTTCAAAGTTGAGGCAGCAGTAAGCTTGGCGAGCATAGGTGCCTCTCTGTAACCCTCTATCTTCGCAGGAACAACGGGAGTCGTTTTATCAGGAGTAACAGGTGTCACAACGACTGATGTCTTGGCATTGGGATCACTTTCACATGCAGCCAGAGCAACCGCAAGCATTAATATCATAACCATTAGCAACCCGATTTTTTTCAAAAATATCCCCTCCATATTGAGCTCATAATTCAACCTTTGTTTTGAAAATGCGGTGAAACGGGTTAACTCCTGTTCTTCACCTCCCTGATAACTTAAACCGGTTTAATAAAAGCGGCTATGATTGCAAACAGATTCAGGTATGCTCTATATGTATGTGATTAAACCGGTTTAATAAGATTGATTAAGAACCTTTTAGTTTATCTTATGTTGACCCATATGTGATTATCACCACCTTGATTAAACCGGTTTAATCTAACTGTATTGGTAATGAAAGCGTTTTATTAATGTTTGTATAATACATCGAAATAAGGCATATTGCAATAGTTTTATTTTTTAACTTATTTTTCATATTCAGTTAAACAAGTTTATATTAATGGATTTATTATCCATATACAAGAGAAATAAATGAAAATATTTAGGATCAACCCCAAAATGAGTGCTTGACTATTTAAGATGTGATGCTGTTTGCCACCATATAACATTATATTGCATTGGAAGCCTATCGTAAGTAACAATCAAGAAAATGCGCTCCCATCTTTAAAAAATCTAATGTTTTACTACTATAATCATACCAATATTCGCCAATTAGTATATGAACGAGTCAAAAAATGCTAAAAAGAACCTCCTTTAGGAAGTTCTCAGCCTTAAATTCTGATCGATAGACTCAGCTCAATAAAGAAACTATTAAATTCTGTCCTCCCGATATATCCTTACCACGCACTCCACATACCTTGAGCGTACCAAAAAGATGCCAGCTATCTAATCCCTCGCGCTTTCGATTCGTCTTAGATTCTCAGTATCCCGAGCTGGAGATGAACCAAAGAAGCGGGAGTACTCTCGATTAAACTGTGAGGGGCTCTGATAGCCAACTTGATATGCGGCACTGGCTACTGCATAGCCCTCAAATGCAATGAGGTTTCTAGCCTCCAAAAGCCTTAATTGCTTTTGAAATTGAATAGGACTTAAACCCGTTGCACGTTTAAACTGACGGTGAAAGGTGTTTATAGCCATACCAGATTTTGATGCCATCTCACCGATGTCTATTGGCCCCATAAAATTTTCGCGAAACCATTTTACAATTTGAGAAATCTTAGAGAAATTACTTTCCCGCAGACCAAGTTGCCTCAGATACCATCCTTGTGGTCCCATCAGAACGCGATAAAGGATTTCACGTTCATAAGCTGGTGCAAGAGCTGGAATATCTCTTGATGTATTCATTAATCGCAATAAGCGCAGCCATGCCTCCATAAATTCGATGTCTATTTCACAAGCTGCGAAATGCTCAGAAGCAGTTGGTATTAGATTTTCAGGAAGATCTCTTAATAAACTCTGAAGAACATTCTGATTCAACTCTAGACCAAGGGACATGTAAGGACGGCCATCACGGTATGGATGTACACTCGCCGTTGCGGGAACATGGACCGGTACCACGTAATACGAGGGTCCTTCCAAGGTAGTGCTACGCTCCCCGATTGAAAGTATCTTTGTTCCTTGAACCGTAAAACCAATCATCGGCTCGTAGAGCGCTGCGAGCTGATGTGCGGGAATGTCTCCCTTAATCATGCTTAGCCCCGGTACTCCGGTTTCAATTGGTCGAGTGCCTGCACCTTTCATTAGATCAATAATTTCATCTAAAACTTTATCCATACGTTTATTTTATCACATGACTTCTTACTCCTCAACACAACTCTGAGATGCATCGGCATTTTTAGGCTCTTCTTATAATAAAAAAGGGGATAATCCAGGTTTATCGAAACCATACATGGTGGTTTTAGGCAATTAAAAGGCATTATTAAATCTATATTATTTCAGCAGAAACGACTAAAATAAAATCCAGATCGAACACAAGAAAGGGAGGATCTTATGAAAATTGCAATCGTAACAGGTGGAAGTAATGGCATTGGAAAAGCGACGGCTCTTGAGTTTGGCAAGCGCGGAATTAGCGTCATTCTCACATACAATACCTATAAGGACCGGGCAGAAGCTGTCGTTAAGGAAATTGAGAAGAATAAAGGAGTTCGGGCTGTAGCACTGAAGTTGGATCTAACTCAAATATCAACATTCGAAGGTTTCGTTCTAGAAGTGAAAAAGAGCCTCAAAGAAATTTGGAACAGAACGACTTTTGATTACTTAGTTAATAATGGCGGTGTTGGTGGGCCAATGATGTTAACTGAGATGAGCGAAGAGTACTTCGACAAAATTCTTAATACGAACTTTAAAGGACCGGTTTTTTTAACACAACACCTCGTCCAATTCATGAATGATGCTGGAGCGATCGTAAATACCACAAGTTCATCCAAGAACCAATCATTTCCAGGATACTCCGCCTACGGCTCGTTAAAAGCAGCATTCTCAACTTGGACTCGCTATATCGCCAAAGAACTTGCACCTCGCAAAATTCGGGTCAACGCAGTTTCTCCCGGTCCTACGCACAGCAATTTTGGCGATGGAGCATTCGATAAACATCCTGAATTCATCAAGCCGCTGGCTGAGCAATCTGTATTTGGCAGAATCGGCCAACCTGAAGATCTTGCGAAGGTCATTGTGAACTTATTGTCCGATGATTTCGGCTGGGTTACAGCCCAGGACATTGAAGTGTCTGGCGGACATTTGCTTTAAGAATGTGAGGACGACATGAGAGTCGAATCTTGAAGAAACGACAGATACTAAACATTGATAGACACCTAACCAGCTCTCACACATTTTTAAAAATCGGGAAGAAAGAAGAATTATATTTCAATCATATTCACTATTACCGAACTGGAATTAACAAAAAGTCGTTCCTACACCTATTCCGAATAGGAGTAAGAACGACTTTTCAGTGTAAGCTCTTGGCCATTATGGTCTATTAGCCTTTTAATGCACCTACCATAACACCTTTAACAAAATATTTTTGTACGAATGGATATACGCACAGAATTGGAATCGTAGCTACCATGATGGTCGCATATTTGATCGTTTCCCCAATCTGGAACTGATCCCCGGCACTCGCTCCTGCCGACATGCTGTCTGTCTGATTGGCCAGCAATATTTCACGCAGCGTCAGCTGCAGCGGGAACAGCTCGCGGTCCTTCAGGAATACAGATGCATAGAACCAGCCATTCCACTTCTCAACCGCATAATAGAGAATCATAACGGCAATAACTGGCATGGACAATGGAATAATGATTTTGAACAGGATCGTAAAGTGATTGGCTCCGTCAATCTTGGCCGACTCTTCCAGACTGTCTGGCACGGACATAAAGGCCGTACGCATGATGATCAGATTAAAGGTGCTGATTGCAAAAGGGATAATCGTCGCCCATAGTGAATTGATTAATCCAACATTTTTAACGGTCAGGTACAAAGGAATCAAGCCGCCATTAAAAAACATGGTAAACACGATAATGATAATAAATACCTTGTTCCACATTACATTTTTACGGGAGAGCACATACGCACCCATAGCCGTCATAAACAGATTCAGAATGACACCCATTACCAAAATAAACAAGGTGTTGCGGTATCCGATCAAAATGCCCGGATTCTTAAAAACGTTCTTATAAGCTTCAACACTGAATCCCAACGGTTTAAACAGCAATCCTTTGTGTGCTATCAGCTGCCCTGCGTCACTGATGGATGCAAAAGCAACATACAGCATCGGATAGAGCGCAAATATCATTAAAAGCACAAGTCCAACATGGATACCGATATCCAATAATTTATCCATTAAACCTTGATCCTTTGGCATAACCCTATCTCTCCTTTCCTTACCATAGGCTGCTATTGTTCACCTTGCGGCTAATGTAATTCGCTGTAATTAACAGTATCAGATTGAGCACCGAATTAAATATGCCCACCGCGGCGCTGTAACTCCATCCAAACTCCAACAAACCTTTCCGGTACACGAAGGAGGATATGACATCAGCGGTATCGTAAGTAACCGGATTGTAGAGCAGGATGATCTTCTCAAAACCTACGTTGAGGAGGTTCCCCATCCGCAGAATGAACATGATGGCGATCGTCGGCATAATACCAGGCAGTGTAATATGAAGGATCTGCTTCCAACGGCTTGCGCCATCCATACGGGCTGCCTCATATTGCTCCTGATCAATACCCATCAGCGCTGCAATATAGATAATCGACTCCCAGCCGATCTTTTGCCAAATTTCAGAAAGAATATAGATACTTCGAAATAGTTCCGGCTTTTGCAGCATGGCTTTTCCATCATAGCCAAAATACGTCAAAAGCGTGTTAATAACGCCATCCGAATTCGTAAAATCACTAATCATACCACAGATAACAATCATCGAAATAAAATAAGGCATATAAGTAATGGATTGAACGACTCGTTTAAATATTTGATTGCGGACCTCATTAATCAAAACCGCAAGGATAATCGGAGCAGGAAATTCAAATATTAAAGAATACAGGCTGATCACAACGGTATTTTTCAAAATACGCCAAAAGTAATAACTGCCAAAGAAGTCATTAAAATTTGCCAAACCAACCCAAGGACTGCCCACAATACCTTTCATCGGGGTATAGTCTTTAAAGGCAATTATAGCTCCATACATAGGAGTGTAATGAAAAATGGCATAATAAGCGATGACGGGAACCATCATCAGATATAAATATTTGTTCAACACAAAATCGCGGATAAACCGAGTCATAAAGGTAGGATTTGACTTTCTTACCGATTGTGACTTTTCAAGCTGCATCGTTTTGGCCATCTCATACCCCTCCTTCCTCACCTATTTGTCTCTAGCTCATAATTTGAATGGGTGGGAGGGCTTGTAGGCCCTCCCATCTTGCAAATTAACGTTTGTTGAAGCGATCCAAAGCAGCTTTTTGAATCTCGATAGCACGATCCAGCTTAACGGATTTCAGCTTTTCAACATATTTTTCATATGCATCAAGAGGCTCGGCACCCAAAATAATTTTTAAAGTCATTTCATCGACTAATGTGTTAACATCGGTCATAATCTTCGCCATTTCAGTACTTTCTTCTGGAGTCGGTGTGATTGGCGGCAATTGATATTTAGCCACATCGGTTTTAGCCCAAATGCTAAGAGCTTCTTTTTGCTGTGGAAGCGCTAAATATTGTTGAATATAATTTTTATCCTGAACGAACGGACCGCTGTAGTTAGCGCGTGTATACAGAGCTATCGCTTGGGCAGGAGCCAGTTTATCCGGATTTTTCATTAATAGATCCGTATAGGTTGGAACACCATTCACCATATTGTAGCTTACGCCTTCTTGACCAAAGTTAAAGTATTTATTACCTGCCTCGCTATAGCCATAATCCAGCAGCTTAACAGCCAGCTCTGCATTTTTGGAAGTTGCTGAAATGGCTACCATACCGCCATTTACGGAGAACGGCAAATCTCTTTGACCAAATTTCGGTGTATCGCCTTTTTTCAAGACCGGTTGTGGTGCAGCTACCAGCTTCGCCTTAGGATTATTAGCTTCAACAAGCGGCTGCCATTTTCCAATACCGCCACCCGTATTAGCTACAGTGGCACCGGATGCACCCGATACGATATTCGCATCAAAAGCTTTGGCATCAACAGTTGCAATGTTCTTATCCAATAGTCCTTGCTCATACCAACCACGGAATAAGGCTAACCAATCTTTATAACCTTTTTCAGCAGGACCAAACTTAATCTGTCCGCCTTCCAGATAGAAGTCACGTGTTACCCCGTAGGCTCCCATGAAATGTCCACTGTTGAATTCATTAAATACGCGAGGCTTGCCGCTTGCTGTGAAAGGAGCTGCTGCACCTTTCTTTTCTTTGAAAGCCTTCAGCATTGCTGTCCATTCATCAATGGTTTGCGGCAATGGCAGGCCAAGCTCATCCAGCCAATCCTGACGAACAATCGGGCCTTGATACACCATCAGTGAATCATCTCCGCGAATGAACGGGAATGCATAGTAGCTGCCGTTATCCGTTTTGACCATTTTGTCGATTTCCGGATGCTCTTTCAAATATTTTTTCAGGTTAGGCGCATTTTTATCAATCAAATCATTCAGCTTCAAAATGTATCCGTCTTTGATAGCTTTTTCCGGACCGCCAGGGAAGTCCTTAAAGAAGTTGAACTCAATCATGTCCGGCAAATCTCCGGAAGCCAGCATAACGTTAAGTGCTTCTTTGGCCTGGTTAACAGGAGGTGCAATAAATTTTAATGGAACACCGGTTCTTTTTTGCCATTCAGCAAAGAAAGGAACATCCTGGTGAGTCGCTTTTACGCCGACCAGGTTACCCGTCATCTCCATCCAATAAGAAAGTGTTTTGTCCGTCTTCATCGGATACGTTGTTGCGGTCGCAGCAGGTGCAGGTGTTCCAGCGGCAGGTGCTTTCGTGTCAGCAGGTGCAGGTGCAGGTGTGGCTGCGGGTGTCGAACAAGCGATCGCTGCAGTGCTCATCATGGCTGTAACTACTAGAGTGGAGACGATTTTCTTTTTGCTCTTCATAGTATGAAGACCTCCCTAATATTTCGGCTGAACCGAATAATGACTTCAACATGAGATTGTGTATATAACCTGTTTCCCATACTCGTATTATATGATGGCGCTTACATAAAATGAAATCGTAAATTGTGCCAATTTTATCGGCAAAAACACGAATTCGAATCAACAAAAAGTACAATTGGATATACAAAATAATCAATATAAAAAGAAAAAACCGCTTAGCAGCGGCCTATTCCTCCTTCATTTCCTTATATTTTCCGGGAGTGATGCCTTCATATTTCTTAAAGGTCCGGATAAATGCATTCACATCATTAAAGCCTACTGAGGTTGCTACATCGCTTACATTTCGGCTGCCTTCATCTAAAATCGACTTGGCTCGGGCCACTCTGGTCTTGTTTATCGAATCCAACAGACCTTCATTGGTGTGGTCCTTGAACAGCTTGGACAAGTAAGCTGGCTTCATGTCAAAGTGACTGCCGATCATCGAGATATTGAGGTTCGGGTCCGTGTAGCTCTCATTAATGTAATTAACAATTTGCTGGATTCGTTCATCCATAACCCTCTGTTTGGACTGTTGAATATTTTGCTGACGTTTGTTGGACGTATATTCACAAACCTTTTCCAAAAACTCCGTCATCTGAACCTGCATTTCCTGAATCGTTTCACAGGTCGCCAGCCGCTCGATCCTTTTTTCAATCCGTCTTGGGTTACGTATTAACAGGCTGTCCTCGATATATCCGAGCTCACTGATCGTTTTGATCATCGTACTGACCAAATTGAGCATCAGACATCGGCCAAGCGGCACAGACATGAATGATCGTTTAAAATTGCGCTCAATGATCTCATCGAGTGTTTGTCGAGCCATCGGGAAATCCCCGATTTTGACGTAATTAATCAGCTGCAGCTCTACCTGGAGCGGGTAATAATAGACGGTATCCGCTTCCTCCATAGCAGCATTCTGATGAATATCCTCATAGGACAAAATTTCCTTGCTGCCCATAACCAGCTTGTACTCCATAGCATCGAGCGCTTCCAAATAAGCTTGGGAAATTCCGTTAATCCCGCTATGAATACCACTTATCGATAGGGTCAAACTAATATGATACTTGGACATAATGAATGCTTGTGCGTCCTTGGAGATGCGAACCAGCTCTTCCATCCGTCCCTCGGGATCCTTGGCAGAGAAATTAATAAGACAGACGAGCGAATCTTCCATTTCGGTTACATAGCCTTGATGGTTCTGGGCTGCCAGTTCCTCCATCACATTGGTAATAATAAATTGCATCAGCTGCTGCGGGTCGGTCGAGCCTATTTCCTGAATACGCTCATGGAAAGTGCCGCTTTCCTGTACATAAAGCACAATAACGGCAAAATCGTCCGTAGCAAACTGCATATTAAAGGTGGCCAACGATTCATCAACAGGAATTTGTTCATTAAGCTTTCCTTTTAACATCCGCCCAACGAAATTGGACCGTAATATATGGTATTGTTTTTTACGTTCAGACATAATTTTGGCCATTTCTACCAACGTATGGTCAACGGCCTGCTCTATAAATCGAAACTCATTATAGCCTTGACCGCCAGTCAGCTCGGTTTTGCCGGAAAGAGCGGTTACAAGACGTCGTACCGGATTATAATTTTTGCGTAGAAACACGTATGTTAACGAAATTCCTCCAAGCAAACTAATAAAAATACTCATGTAGGTCAGATTCCGAACCCGCTCGGCTTTTTCCCAAAACAATTGGCTCGGGATAATCGATAAGTATTTGAGCTTGGAACGATCTGATTTAATATAAGTGACCTCGTAATTAAGTCCATCCTTTTCCCATAAAAACATATTCGATTCAGGCATTTCCTTATCAAAAGGAAAATCCTTGAGCAAATTCACGCTTTCCTTCGAGCTGGTTACCAATACCTGGTTGGCTTCATTGAGGATTAACACATGTCCCTTGTTAAATAGCTCTATGTTTTCAATAGCACGCAGAATACGCGACTGGTCAACCATGATTACATTAGTAGCTCCAGGCTTGTCCGATTCCTTGCGATATGTGCTGATATAGGCAACTGTATTACGGAGGTTGCCGCTCTCATCAATGCGGGACATCGGTATAAAGCCTTTGAACTCTTTTTGATTAACAATTTGTAACCACTGCTCATAGTTATAAACGCCATTTTTATGGATCAAATTGTAAGCAAAGGGAGCATCTCTGTAAACATCAGGCATGAGAACCTGATTGCTATTGGCTATATAAATATAAAACAGATCGATAAGCGAGTAGGACGTTCTGTACAATAACAAATCCTGTGTGATTTGATGCAGGTCGTACAGTAATTCATTGGGGTAGATTTGATATTTACCCGAAAACAGGAATTGTTGAAGTCTGACGTTCCAGGTTAATTCAAAGTTCAACCGCTCCATCGATTCGAATTGATTATCCATGACCTCGCGAACCTGCTTCAGCAGCGATTGATTCGCCTGGTTGATTTCATTCTCCAGTGTCTTACTTGACTGCGTGTATACGATTACACTCATCAAGACAGGCAGCAATAAAACTGCCAAATAAGATAGGAGCCAAGTTAGGAGCACACTGCGCCTATTGATTTGAAACTTACCCAGCATCGAATCTCTCCTTGTAATCAATTGAAACATACCTCTTGTGCATGCCTCTATCCGATTTCACCATTAGCCTACATTATACTTCAAACTCAATCATCACGCGACTTTTAACAAAAAAAAGACAGGCATTCAGGATTTTCCCTGTATGCTTATCCTTTTATTGTATCAGCTATTGCCATGTGATAACGGTAGGTGCTGCTGTGACCGATTCCGTCTGTTTAGAAGGAGCAGACATCTCTATAGAGTTCGATTCGGTACTATCCATTTTGCTCATTCCCTGGAACAAACCGCCTTCCGCTATAACGAGTGATTGGGCTGTCGTGTTCCCATACAACTTGCCGGTGGCGTGGATTGTCAGCTTGCCTTTGCATAGGACGTTTCCATTGACGGTGCCAGCCAGAATGACGTTGCGTGCAATCACGTTGGACTTCACGATGCCCTTCTCGCCAATGGTCACATCGCCTGCGCAATCCACATCGCCGGTTACCTGTCCTTCAATGCGGATGCTTGCCTCTGACTTGATCCTGCCTTCAAACAAGGTTCCCTCACCGATTAATGTATCTGTCGCATGTATACCGTGCGCGTGCTTCTTACCTTTAAACATCATCGTTCCCCTTTCAGGCTGGATTATTTGAGATAAGGCAGTGGATCGACACTGACACCATTCTGTAAAACCTCATAATGCAAATGGTAGCCTGTGCTTCTGCCTGTTGATCCGACAAGTCCAATCAGCTGTCCTTTTTGAACCGAATCATTTTTTTGCACGAGGATTTTATTAAGATGCATGTACATGGTTTGCAAGCCATTCGAATGGTCAACCACAATATGATTGCCTCTCTCTGAATCACTGCCAGTGATACGTACGATACCATCTGCTGTGACTGAAACCTCTGAATTAGCAGGTGCGCTAATATCGTAGCCGCTGTGAAAGCTCGGACGACGTGTAAAGGGGTCCTGCCGCAAACCAAAGCCTGACGTGATTCGATGGCTGTCTACAGGCCATATGTTAGGCGTCACGCGAAGCTGCTCCTTAATAGCCAATGCTTTATGCTTCGTATCGGTAATACTTTGCTGCAGGGCTGCCAGTTCAAGATCCATATCGCTTAATTGTGTTTTGGTTTGACTGAGCAGCTCGTTCACATCGTTATTCGTAGCGGGATGACTGATTCCCCCCATTGCACTATCAAGGGTGTTTGTGCCTTCAGCCGCTGCTACTATTTTGGTGGAACCCGTAATCGAACGAACCTCGTCCTCCATTTTGCGAATATCATCGATTCTGGCTTTCATTTCCGAGGTTTGCTGGGATAGCTTGATCACTTCATTCTGAAGCTGCTCAATCGTTTCATTCTTATCCTCCACCGTATGGGTATACACCAGTTCCTGACTATCGATCTTGACCTTCAATTGGTCTGCGATAACGGCTGTTCGTCCCTGAAAGAAAAATAGTACTAAAGTAACGAGAATCAGGACAAAGACAGCGGTCGCAGCAATGTAAGGTATCGAATTCAGCATCTCAAACTGGCGAACGGAACGGTTCGCATCCGGAATTATGACTAATGTAAACTTTTTACTTCCCCATCCCAGTTTCATATTGGCTCCTTTTGCAAGATTCACGCTCATCAAGTAATATTCACCAACAAATTTCGATTAAATCTACGTTCTTATTCGTCAAATCCGCTTCATAACCCTGCATGCTTGCAGCCTTCCCTGGAAAATGGTTCTAAAGTACGAAGGGATTTTGTGGAAACAAATCGAATTCTAGTACTAAAGTAATTCGTTGGGAAACGATTGGAGGAGTCAGATCAATGAAGTTGGCTGGTATAGATATCGGCAATGACAGTATCAAGGTAGTATTAGACGGAGTACGCGAGCCACTAGTAATTCAAAATATTGTTGCTCCAGGTTATGAACGACACATTTTACAAGAAGAGGATTCACCGTTAAAGGCGCTTGATGTCGTGGTTCACAGTCCTCGGCTGTCCAAGAACAGCCAGCGTTATTTTGTTGGCTTACTTGCTATGGAGAACGAGGACAGCATGGAGCTTGAGGAGACCGACAATAAAGCAGTTTCTGATCAGTCTCTGATCGTAGCCTTAACCGCTCTCGCGTATGCTGGTATTGTCAGTCAATCCGTGACCAACAGCGGCTACGGCAACATTGAGGAAGTCGAATATACGCTGGGAACCGGCCTTCCTGTACGCAGCTATTCCTATTACAATAAAATGTTCGAGGATCGGCTTGTTGGCGAGCATGAAGTCACCTTCCTGACCACACCTACCCTGCGAAATCGAAAAGTTAAAGTATCGATCCGCCGCGCGGTCATTTCTATTGAAGGTGCAGCGGCGTTATTTCACATGGCCACACATGATAACCTGCAGGTTCGGGATGAGGAGCTGCACCAGGGCTGCATCGGCATTTGCGAGATCGGCGCCTTGACTACTGATTTTCCTGTCATTAATAAAATGAGCATCGACAATCAGTTCAGCACAGGAGAGCAGATTGGGATGGCTACCTATTTGGATAGCATTATTCGCGATGTAGAGGATCAATACGGATATCGGTTTCCAAGCCGCGCCAAGCTGGTCCAACGGATCAAAAAAAATGATTTTACGATTCGACGCATCGGTGAAGGGCAATCCAGCATGAAGCAGGTGGTCGATCTGTACTTCAGCCGAGCTGCCAACAAAATCGTGGACCTGATCAAAAAGCGCTGGAAAAAACATCCTGATATTCAATGCTTTTATGTAATCGGGGGAGGAGCGGCAGCACTTCGTTCCTATATTATTGAAGCCGCCGGCCCGATTAAATTGCGCTTCGTGGATGAAAGTGAGCTGCTGAACGTTAACGGGTACTTGAAGCTGGCAAAAAATAAAGTCAATCACAATCAGTATACATAAGCATACACGCTGGTTACGGATAAATGAACAAAACCGACCGCTCCGCATTTTCGGAGGTGGTCGGTTTTGCATTTATTTATGAATAAATTCGAATAGGAAGGATTGCCCATTACGGTAAAAACGCGGATCATAAATGCCAAGCCGCTGTCCATCATCCACGACCACAACGAATGGTGACCATTCCTACTATACCCGATAAGATTTCAATGGCTTGTGAAGCTTCACGAACAGCAGACCGCCCAGCATGATGGCCCATAGTGTCACATCGACGATCGGCACGGTGCCAAAGGTGATTCTCTGAGAAGAAAATTTATTAATCTTCGGTGACAAACTCATTTTATGATTAGACATTCAGGGTAAAATATTATTGAACCACCCATTGATTTGATTCAAACGTTCGAGTCGAAGTGATGGAACTCCACTTCTAAGCATCGCATGGTTTGCCTTGGGAAATCGGACCAATTGTGTACGCTTGTCTAAACGCTTCAGCGCGACATAAAACTGTTCTGCTTGTTCAATCGGACAACGCAGGTCGTTTTCACCATGCAGAATAAGCAACGGGGTTTCAATATGCTTAACATAAGCTAGAGGAGAATGCTTCCAGAGTTTCTCAACATCATCCCAGGGATTGCCTTCGATTTCCCCTTCGGTGTAGGATATGCCAATATCGCTCGTACCATAAAATGAGAGCCAATTGGATATCGAACGGTCCGTAACCGCAGCTCGAAACCGATTCGTGTGGCCAACAATCCAATTTGTCATAAATCCACCATAACTACCGCCCATGACACCCAGTCTTGTTTCATCTACAAAATCACAGGTGCCTAACACGTGATCCACCGCATCCATTAAATCCTGGTAATCCCCGCCACCAAAATCTCCTCGACAAGCTTTGGCAAAGGTTTGACCGTAGCCGAAGCTGCCACGCGGATTCATATAAAGAACGACACAACCTTGGGAAGTTAACGTTTGGAATTCGTGACTGTAAGAGTTGGCATATAACGCATGAGGGCCTCCATGAATTTGCAGGATCATGGGATACTTCTTACCTTCCTCCATACCGATAGGCTTCATGATCCACCCCTGAACATTCCAACCATCGGATGTACCCAACCAGAATGGTTCTGGTAAACTGATATCCAATTGCTGCAGTAATTCATCGTTGCTTTTTGTCAAACGCAATTCTTCGTTGGTGTGCGTATCAATTCGATACAAATCACCAGGATTCGAGGGATCTGAGGAGGCTGCAACAAGATAACGTCCATCCGAAGTTATGGCATATTGATAAACATTCCTGTCGCCTCGAGTCGTCTCCTCATAGGTACCATCCATGGAAACCCGGTACACCTGTACATTTCCATGCAAAGACCCGAGTACATACAAGAATGAACCGTCTGCACTGAATAATGGAGATGGCGATGCCGACGCAGCCAACATGTCGCTAAGTGCCAGGTTGCCAAGTTGTACATCCTGCATCTCAGTTAAACGGGAGAGCGTACCACCTTCAACGGACACGAAATACAAATCATTTTGAGTAGCACTTCCGTACAACCGATCGCTTCCAATACATATGATCCTTTTTCCATCAGGTGAATACCTTGCTTGACTGATAGACAATGTAGAATCTGTCCATTTAATCAGGTTTCCACCATTAGGGTTAAGACTAAAGATATCATTAAAGGTATTTACATCAGGATCTGTAAGAAAAGAGAGTTGCCGACCGTCCGGTGACCAAAAAGGTTTGACAGCATCCAACTCACCTGTTGTTACTTGTCTGATTTGAAGACTCTTCAAATCCAAAATGAAGATGTGAGAGTGTAGTCCATCCCACAACCCCATTCCCTCTCGCTTTGTGTTTGTAAGGGTGAAAACCTGGGCCTGTTCATGTGTTTGGTACCTTTCTTTTTGTCCAACGAACGCTTTGTGCTCCTGATCCTCTACCACCCGTGTTGTGAAAGCAATGAAATTTCCATCAGGTGACCAATTAAACGACCCGATACCATGTTCAACAAAGGTCAACTGCTTTGCTTGCCCACCATATACCGGTATAATCCATAACTGTCTGGATTTGTCAGTTGTGCGCAGGAAAGCCAATTCCGAGCCATTGGGAGACCAGGCGGGGAACTCATCCTTGTCTCCATTAGTGAATTGCCCACCTTGACTTCCATCAAGCGTAATGAAGTGAATATGTTTTCGATAATTGTTCTTTTCTTTGTCAATCATCGTATGAACATAGGCGATCGATCCGGTTACAGGGCAAACGGACGGATCGCTAATCCATTGGTACCCATATAAATCTTCCGTTAATACCTTACGTTTCCCCATTATCGAGCCCTCTCAGATAGGGTCGTGTCTATCATTAGCAATGCCTGCTCAAGATCAGAAATAATATCGGCCGAGTCCTCAAGACCGACAGAGAGCCGAATTAAACCATCAGATATCCCGAATAGCTGTCTTTCATGCTTGGGGATCGAAAAATGGGTCATTGAAGCCGGGTGCTGGACCAACGTCTCCGGATCTCCAAGACTAAAAGAAATCATTGCCAACTGTAAACGATTAATAAAAGCTTTGCCCATTTCTAAGCCGCCTTTAATTTCAAAGGAGACGATACCTCCCATACCCCTCATTTGTTTTTTTGCCAATTCGTGTTGAGGGTGAGTCGCCAGACCAGGGTAATAAACAGCGGCCACTTGCGGATGAGTGTTTAAGTAGGCCGCTACTTTCATTGCGTTATCACAATGGGTTCTTACTCGCATTCCCAAAGTTTTTAACCCGCGTAAAATTAAAAATGACTCCCAAGCATTTAAATTTTGACCTAAGTCCCCTGCAATGCGTTTGCGGATAAAATCAATAACCTCTCTCTTACCTACAACAAAACCAGCAAGTACATCCCCATGACCATTTAAGTACTTTGTCGCGCTGTGCACAACCACATCTGCACCAAGCTCCAGCGGCTGCTGCAAATAAGGCGTCATAAATGTATTGTCCACTATAAGCGGCAGATTGCATTCTTTAGCAACCGATGCAACCATTGGCAAATCCAAGATGGTCAGCTTTGGATTCGATGGCGTTTCTACATAAATAGCTTTCGTATTTTCTTTTATAGCTGCTCTCACGATATCTGCGTCCGTACAATCGACAAAATCATACGTGATACCAAAGCGTGGAGCCAGAAGCGTAATAAAATTATAAGTTCCGCCGTAAACGTCCCTGGTTACCACAACATGATCGCCATGCTGTAAAAAAGCCAATAGCGCGGATGAAATTGCTGCCATTCCGCTGCTAAGTCCGATACTATCCTCTCCGCATTCCAACTGTGCTATTTTTTGTTCCAATGTACGTGTAGTTGGATTCCCGTACCGGCCGTAGTATGTCCCCTCTTTACTTCCAGAAACGACGGCGGCAGCTGTTTCAGTGTCTGGAAACGCATAGGCAACAGCAGGAACAATAGATTGGGAAATGGCTCCTGTTTTTTCGTCGGGCTTTTGAGCTGCATGGACTGCAATGGTGTCAAATCTCCAGCCTTGATTCATGACTCCTCCTCCAGTTCCTTAACAAACTTTACGATGTACGTGATGCTATACCTGCTCTGGATTTTTCCAATTTTCTGCTATAAAATGAATAATTCGTTCAACCGAACGTTCAACCAATACTTTTCCCTTATCGGCCGTAGCAAGTGACGAGTTGCCCACCGTACCCCAATCGGTATTGTCTGACAATTTTCCGTATTTCATAATTTCCGGAAAATCATCTTTACGCTTTCTGGAGACATTCATCGTTTTACTTACGTCCACGAGATCCGGATACAAATGCATCATAACTGACGTTCCAGCTTCGCCTGCATGAGAATGCGCCAATGCACCTGATTCCAATACGCCTTGATCGATGGTTTGGATAAACCTCCAATAATCAATTTGTGCCCTGCGAATATCCTTACGCTCCCGGTACGTATAGGAGATCTGATTGATAATCGGTACATTGCCGGCATGGGCATTGATAAAGAGGAAATCCTTAAATCCCCATTTCACCAAACTATCCATCACATCACTTAGATAGGATTTAAAGCTTTCTGGACGAATCGTTATCGTTCCTGGAAACTCATCAAGCATGGAGGAGTCACCCACCTCAAGCATGGGTCCTACAATTCCGTTTACGCGCCTTGCTACCAACTCGGCAATTTTGACTGCAACTAAAGAGTCGGAGCCGAGTGGCAGATGCGGACCATAAACTTCAAACGCACCCGTTGGTATAATGACCAGATCTGTCAGCTTTTTTCTTTCAACGAACGTTGTCCAGCTCATCTCTTTCAGAAAGTAGTTATTGTTCATAACTTGCTTTCTTCCTGATTGCAGCGAGCAAGCGTCTCATCAAAAAAGGATTCAATTTCTTCCCGCGTCTTGCGCAGCTTGCTAACAAACCGGCCTTGCTCCTTGCTGCGATAAAACACAATAAAGCTGGGAATACCAAGTATATTATTCTCTTCGCATAGCTCCGGAAGCTCATCACGGTCAATTTGGATAAAGTCCAACCGTTCCCCATAGTTCTTTTCCAATTCTGGCATAAAGGGATTCATATAATGACAATCCTTGCACCATTCCGTTTTAAAAACAGCCACCGTCGGCTTCTCATTTTTAATAGCTTCTCTATATTCCGATACACTTGTTATTTTTCTCAATTTGCATCCACCTTTCCAGTATCGTACAGTTCAGGTCTGCGGTGCACATAGGAAGGTAGTTTTGCGCGAACTTCTTCAACGCGCTTCAGGTCAATCCGGCAAGGGATAAGTGCTTCCGTCTCAGGTCCATTGACCATAACAACTCCCATCGGGTCTACAATCAAGCTTTGGCCAATATAAAAGTTGTCGCTTACTTTACCGCAGCCTACCATAAATACCGTATTCTCGATCGCACGGGTAGTCACCAAATTGGTCCAGTGCATTTCCTTCATCGGACCACGCACCCATCCTGACGGCACAATGATGATATCAGCGCCGTGTATGGCTTGGTAGCGAGCAATCTCCGGAAAGCGCAGCTCATAGCAAACGAACAAGCCAATTTTGCCAAATGGAGTATCGATTGGCTTGAATAGAGAATCACCAGGCTTGATATTTCTTGATTCGTTATATCCAAAGGCATCAAATAGATGCGTTTTACGATACACACTAACAATACTTCCGGTAGAATCGACAACAACCGTTGTATTATATACACGTTCTTCTTCCGGATCTTCCACTGCCTCACGCATTCCAAATATGAGCCATACTCCGAATCTTTTGGCGAGTTCAGCCATACCGTTCACAAAGGGTCCGTCCACCGGTTCCGCATCTTTCAAAGAGACGTCTTTGGGCGTCCCGAGTGGGAAATGACTCATAAATACCTCAGGAAAAACAATGATTTCCGCTCCATGAACTGATACCGATTCCTGGACCGCATCCTCAGCCTTTTTCAAATTAATGTGTTTGTCATCCGTCGATGTCAGTTGTGCCATAACAAGTTGAAAAGACATATCCATCATTCCTCCTTTATTTTCAGTTATTCGCTTTACAGTGGGAAATGGCATGCTACAGAATGCTCCGTCCCATCAAGAACAGGCTCCTTTTCACGGCATAAATCCTGAGCGTACGGACAGCGTGGATGAAAAGCACATCCGCTCGGGGCATTAGCAGGATTCGGTAAATCGCCTGTAAGCAGAATCCGTTTTTTTCGTTTGGTAGGATCAGGCACCGGGACTGCTGACAATAGGGCCTCTGTATAAGGGTGTCTCGGGTGCGTAAATAACTCATCCCTGCTAGCCAATTCGACAATTTTCCCTAAATACATCACAGCGATCCGGTCACTTATATGCTTAACAGAAGGCAAACCATGGGCTATGAAAATATAAGTCAACTGAAACTGTCCCTGAAGTTTTTTGAGCAAGTTCAAAATTTGAGCTTGAATAGAAACATCTAGTGCAGAGACCGGTTCGTCGCATACGATCAATCTCGGCTTTAATGCAAGTGCCCTTGCAATGCCAATCCGTTGACGCTGCCCCCCACTGAATTCATGAGGATGACGATCCAGATGATGCTCTCCCATACCGACGGTCTCCAACAATTCAATGACCGTGTTTCTCAACTGTTTTCCTTTCGCTAATCCGTGTACTATGAGCGGCTCAGCAACAATATCCAGCACTCTCATTCTCGGATTCAAAGATGCAAACGGGTCCTGAAACACGATCTGCAAATCTCGCCGAGTTCGTCTGATTTCTTCCTTGCTTAACTCAGTCAAGTTTAATCCATCAAACCAAATTTCACCTTCAGTAGGGTCAAGCAGCTGTGTGATCATTTGCCCCATCGTAGATTTCCCACAGCCTGATTCACCTACTATACCAAGCGTTTCTCCCGGGTTCACATGAAAATTGAGTCCATCAACGGCGCGTACATACTCGTTACTCTTGGAGAAAAGCCCACGATGAATGGGATAATATTTTTTTAATCCCTTGACTTCAAGAATCGGTGTTACTTTATCTTCACCTTGCTTCATCATGACACCTCCTCACTGCGCAAACACCTGACCCAGTGCCCGTCTTTCTTTAACTCCAGGCGCGGTTTTGTTTGTACACATTGACTATCTGCGTGAGGACAGCGCGGGTGAAAAGCGCATCCGCTAGGTATATCAAGCAAATTAGGGACCATGCCGGATATGGATTCAAGTTCATCCTTTTGTTCATCTAGTTTAGGTAGCGAAGCGAGAAGTCCCATTGTATATGGATGTCCAGGTCGTGCAAATAAATCGTAGACCGAAGCTTCTTCAACAATTTCGCCAGCATACATAACGACTACTCTATCGGCCATCTCTGCAACAACTCCCAAGTCATGAGTGATGAGAATAACTCCCGTATTCTCCTCTTTGCTTAGGGTGGCGATAAGCTCTAATATTTGTGCCTGAATGGTCACATCCAAGGCAGTTGTTGGTTCATCCGCAATTAGCAGCTTCGGACGGCAGGCGAGAGCCATGGCAATCATGACTCGCTGCCGCATACCTCCCGACAATTGGTGTGGGAAGCTATCCACCACTTTGGTAGCATTCGGGATGCCGACACGCTCCAGCATTTCAATGCTTTTATTCCTCGCATGCTTCTTATCCAACCCTTGATGCACCCGAAAAACTTCACCAATTTGATTGCCAATTGTAAAAACCGGATTCAATGACGTCATGGGCTCTTGAAAGATCATTGAAATCTCATTTCCACGAAGCTTGCGCATTTCTTTGCGTGATAGCAGAAGAAGATTTCTCCCCTCAAACCGTACCTCACCGCCAACGACCTTACCCGGGGGAGCAATAAGTCCCATGATCGAGAGCGAGGTAACACTTTTCCCGGAACCAGACTCCCCTACGATCGCCAATGTTTCGCCAGCCAGCACGGAAAAACTTAGACCGTTGACCGATGGAATTAAGCCCTCTTCGGTTTTAAAGTAGGTCTTCAACTCTTTTACTTCCAGTAAATTCGTTTTCAACATCGATCCCTCGCTTCGTTTCGTTATTCCCTTGCCTTCATACGAGGATCCAGCACATCGCGCAGCCAATCACCTAAAAAGATAACACCCAGTACTGTGATCGTAATGGCTATTCCAGGAAAAGTGGCAACCCACCAACTGGTGGCCAAATACTGCCTTCCATCGCTTAACATTCCCCCCCAAGAAACAGCTGGCGGTTTTATACCCAAACCCAAAAAACTAAGAGAGGCTTCCATAATTATAGTTGTGGCAACACTCATCGTGGATATGACAATAAAGGAGGATATGACATTAGGAAGAATATGCGTGAAGATAATTCTGACATCCTTGGCGCCCACTGCTTTAGCAGCTTTTACGAAATCGCGTTCTTTTACACTGAGCACTTCTCCACGTACTACCCGCGCATAAGAAACCCAATTTGTAATACCTATTACGAAGATGAGTGTGCCAATTCCCGGCCCTAATACCGCTAATACAACGAGCATAAATAAAATTGTAGGAATCGCTAAAAACGAATCGGCTACCCTCATAATAATCGCATTCGTCCATTTTCCGTAGTATCCTGCGAGCAATCCCAATACCGCACCAATCGCACCTGAAACTAAAACTGCACAAATACCGACAATCAATGATACTTGGGAGCCATACACGATACGACTCCATATATCCCTTCCAAGATTATCTGTACCAAGTAAATGTCCCGGCGCTCCCTTATCCAACCACATTGGTGGCAATAATCTTAGCGAAGGATTGATTTTAGCTGGGTCATGTATAGCAAATAAAGGTGCACAAATGGCAATGATACAAACTGCGAGTACAATAATGGCGCCGACGGTTCCCGTTTTACTTTTAAGTAAAAGCCTCAATAAGCGGTTGAATCGATTTCGTTTCACATTGTCTTTATGATAGTTTTCGGCTAAGCTCTTTTTATGTGTTTCAACTGACAATGCCAAATCTTTCCCCCCTCTCACTAGCTGTACTTGATACGAGGATCAAGTATCCGATAGATCAGATCCGTCAGCAAATTGCTTATAATAACAATGATGGCAATAATGAAGACGGCAGCCTGTACGATAGCCATATCGTGAGTATTCACTGCGGTTACCAGCAGTTGTCCCAATCCAGGCCAGGAAAATACCGTTTCGGTAATTAGGGTTCCACCAATCAAGCTTGTAAATTGTAAGCTCATAATCGTAACTACAGGAATCAATCCGTTACGAAATGCATGTTTACAGATGACGACTATTTCAAGAAGCCCTTTGCTTCTTGCAGTTCTTATATATTCCTGATTTAATATTTCCAGCATGCTAGAACGAATTAACCGTGTCATTTGTGCCGTTACGGCAGCACCTAATGTAATCGCTGGTAGTACGAGATGCTCGATCCCCCCTCTTCCAGAGACGGGAAATACGCCGAGCATGACAGAGAACAACAGAATCAACATGATTCCCGTCCAGAAATTAGGCATTGCTTTGCCCAGTACAGATATGCCTGAAATGAATAAATCCAAGAACGTGTTGCGCTTAATCGCAGAAATAATACCTAATGGAATCGCCATGATTGTAGCTACCACCATCGCTGCAACAGCAAGTTCAAAGCTGGCCGGCAGCCTTTCCAGTACAAGTGGCAATGCGGATTGACCATAATGAAAAGATGTGCCGAAATCACCGCGAATAACATTGCTTAAGAACAAGCCAAATTGGACTAACAAAGGTTTATCAAGTCCCAAAGCCTTGGTTAAGGTTGCACGGTCCTCCTCAGTGGCAGTCTCCGGGAGCATCAATGCCACAGGATCTCCTGTAACATGTACAAGAATGAACACGATTGTGGAGATCAGAAAAAGAACGGGCACCATCTGAAGCAGCGACTTGAAAATATACTTTCCCACGAACTTCCCCCTCCCGATTAACATTGTATTAAAGGGGGAAACCCGTTCCCCTCACTAACACATCTGCTACTCATCACTTAGGATTGATATCTTCTGCGTAGTACATCTCATCAAGTCTAGGCTTGTATTCTACTTTTGAACCAACCCCATAGTTCCCTTTCAATTGGAACAAGTAAATCGTTGGCCGATCAACAGCAAAGATTTGCTGTACCCTTTGATATTGCTTTTCCCTGTCTGCCGGATTCATGTTCTTCTCAGCCGATTGAATTAATTCCTCCGCCTCGGGATTATTGTAATCTGTTTCTCCCTTTGCGTTCGCTAATTTAAACCGGTTATAGTTGTTGGAAGCATCAAACAAGGAATTGCCGACTCCCAGCAGGAACAGCTCATTGAATTTCTTGGAGTTGAGCTTCTCGCTGAACTTACTTGCTTCCAATACTTCCAAATTCACTTGAAAGCCTACCTCTGTAAGCATGGCAGCCGCTACTTCGGCAATTTCTTTATACTGAACTTGTGTGGAGAAGGTGACCTTGGGTCCGCCACTTGCATAGCCGGCTTCCTTCAGTAATGACTTTGCTTTTTCCTTATCATACAAATATTGATTATACAAGCTTGGTTCAGCACCGAAATTACCAGGCGTGACAGAAGTGCGTGTCGGGATTCCTGCTCCGCCTACGATACTATCCACGATTTCCTTATCGTTAATCGCCAAATCAACAGCTTCTCTAACTTTAGGATCAGCCGTAACCGAGCCGGGAGCAGTTTTCATAATGAGATGCAGTACCCTTTGAATCGTAGCCTGCGCCACTTTCATATCGTTGACACCTTCAATACGTTTTAAATCTGTTGTAGGAATGTTGGAGGCAATATCAACTCCCCCCGTAAGCAATTCGGATACTCTCGTGGAAGCTTCAGGAATGACACGGAATACAAGCTTGTCCCATTTCGGCATACCAGCGAAATAATCGGTGTTTTTTACCATTTCAACCCGATTGTCCTTCAGCCATTTACTGAACTTGTAAGGCCCTGTACCAACCGGTTCCTTCATGAAAGCATCCATGCCCTTCTCTTGAATATACTTGGAAGGAAGCATATCGGCTCCCATTCGTGACAACCGATTCAGCATCAGTGGATCGGGTCCGTCCGTTATGATCTCAACATTGTAGTCATCGATCACCTTGACTTCTTTAAATCGTTTGTAATAGGTGTTTTGCAGAAGCTTGCTGTCCTTAGCTAGTCGCTCAAGCGAAAATTTCACATCAGCGGCTGTAAACGGGTCCCCATTATGAAATTTGACACCTTGACGCAACTTAAACCGCCATGTCGTGTCGTTCACTTGTTCCCATGAAGTCGCTAAACCAGGAACTTTCTTTTGGGAACTATCATTTTTCAATAGATAATCAAACATATTGACCAAAACTGCTTCGCTTTGTGTATTATTATTATTTTGAATATCGAAGCTTTCAATATCCGTTGCGTTTGCAACGGTCAAAACCTTCTCTCCCGTGCCTTCTGCAGCCTTAGCATTTTTATTTGTGGTATTTTCTTTTCCTGCCCCTCCGCTGCAACCTGCTACGACCAGCATTGAAGCCAAAACAACAGACAACCCTTTTGCATACCAATGTTTCAAATTAAACAACCTCCCTTAAGTTATGTTTATATTCAATGGGATGAATCCGATAAATAAGAGAGCGCGACAGCAGAAAGCATGGCCACTCCGTATGGAAGAGCATTTTCGTCCAAATCAAATTTGGGATGATGCAGGGGATAACTGGTATATTCTTGTTCATTACTAACTCCTAAGCGAAAAAACACACTTGGAACTGCTTCGGAATAAAAAGCGAAATCTTCTCCGCCCGTGGATGGTTTAACGTTTTCCCATCGTTTTTCCCCGAATAAACGTTCACTTGTCTCGGTTAAGAAGTCAACCATTCCCTCATTGTTTACGACAACAGGATAACCAATGTTATATTTAAACTCATAATCGGCCCCAAATGAATGGGTAACTCCTCGTATAATCGTTTCGATTAAGCCAGGCATTTTCGCACGCAAGGATGGACTTAGCGTTCTGACGGTTCCGACCATATCTACTTCCGGTGCAATCGCAGTCCCCATGTATCCGCCTTGTATCTTGCCAATAGTGACAACAACAGGATCTAGTGGATCTACTAGCCGACTGGCCACATGTTGCAACGCAGAAATGACTTGTGCGGATACGGTTATCGCATCAACTGCTTCGTGCGGCCGGGCAGCATGTCCGCCCTTTCCAATAATCTTGATAGTAATACTATCCGCGGAGGCGAATGCCACACCTTTTGTTACAGCAATTGATTTTGTAGGCAAAGCAGGAAAGACATGAAGCCCTGCCATAGCATCCACCTTCGGGTTCTCAAGAACACCATCGTCCATCATCGCTTTGGCACCTGCAAGCCCCTCTTCTGCAGGTTGAAAGACGAATTTAATGTTTCCTCTTTTAGGTCTTCCTAATTTCACAAGAAGTTGAGCAGCACCCATGAGCATACTGGTGTGGGCATCATGCCCACACAAATGTCCGGTTCCCGGAATTTTAGAGCAATAGTCGACCGTCTTCAGGTCCTGAATTGGCAGTGCATCCATATCCGCCCTCAATCCAATGGTTGGCCCCGGCTCTTCCCCTCTAAAAATACCCACAACACCTGTTTTCCCAATATTGCGCTTTACTTCCAGTCCAAGGCTTTCTAAGTGCGTAGCAACGATTTCCGAAGTACGAAACTCCTGATAGCCCGTTTCCGGATGCTGATGAAAATCTCTTCGCCAAGTGACGATTTGTTCCTTTAAATCTTCTGCTAAACCAATAAGTTTATTCAGATCCAATCTAACAACCTCCTAAGATGTCTAATATCTTTCAGTTACTCGGGAAGACAACCAGATCTATGTACCCTTCGAAATAATTCTGGAATGTATGGCAGCAGTTGTTTCATCCGTATGCTGCTTCATAATTTCTTTGGCCTTGGGTCCATTTTTCTCTTTTAGTACGTCTAATAACAATGTGTGCTGTTGATAGCTGGCCATCTTAACATTTGAATTGTAAGTCATCAAATCCAACGCAGGATTAATTTTAGTGCGGATTTGCCTAACTGCCTTTTCAAAATAGTGATTTCCCGAGGCTTTTGCTATGGATAGATGAAATCTTACATCCAAAGCACGGAACAACTCACGCGTACAATCTTCTTCCATACTTTTTTCAACATAACTCCTAAGCTGGGATAATTCGTTTTGAGTGATTCTTTCTGCGGCAAGACATGCAGCTTCCGGCTCAATAATAGACCTGAATTCGAACACTTTCAGCATCTGCTGCCAATCTTTTCTAATTTCCTCTCGATTCCGCTGGTGGGAGTTTATCGTAAGTGGAAGAACAAACGTTCCTCCTTTGGCCCCAAGCCGCTTCTCAATTAATCCACTAGCCTCCAGTTGGGATAAAGCCTCTCGTACTGCAAGACGACTCGCATTAAACATAGATGCCAGTTCCCGCTCAGTGGGTAATTGTTCTTCAGACAAAAACTCTTTAAGAATAATTGCTTCTTCCAACTGTTCTAAAATAAAGTCACTAACTTTCTTAGGTGAAACTTTTTGAAATTGCATATCAACTTGAGATTGCAAATTCTATCCCTCCAAACCTTGAAATAATGAGTTAAGGTTCATACCTTAGACCATTAAAAAAGATAAAAAAAAGAGGCGTTCTCTTTTTTAACCGTTCTACAATGAACTAATGGTATCATCATAACTTCACGACACATTAATGTCAATATACTTAACACAAAATAATATTTCCAAACTAAATAATCAGATTTTTGTATTTTTTGCGTAACAATACATTACATGTAAAACAAAAAAACGATTTATAATCAGTTTGAAAGCGCTTCATATTTTTATACTATCATATATTATTTATTATCTCAAGGGTTTCGAGTTAAAGAAATTGTGATATGATCTGGTGTTACTATTACATTCCTTTAAAGCGTTGGTGCCCATTTAGTTGAGTTTTTTATTATCAGACTAACCTAATAAAAATTATCACATCTATTCCGATGTGTCAAGTCGTATTAAAATTCAAAGTTTTCGTTTGTGTCCAGTGATAATAAAGCATTAGACCGGGACTCCCTATTTATCGAGGAATCCCGGTCATATTAATTACCAAAATATTAATAAAAAGTTTTAGAATCAATGTCGGATTGCAGTGTGCTGCTAAAGTTAAATCGAATAATAAAGTTGTAGACTACCCCATTGAACTATCGTTATCCGTCGTAGCGAAGCCACATAAAGTGACCTTCAGTTCTTAATTGCTCTCCCGGGGTTGAGGCATGTACTTCTTGATAATCCGAATTTGACCTCTGTGGTTAATCTCGTCCTCGAAAACATGAACCCACTTAAAGTAATTATTTGCGGGTTTATTACCCCACCACGGCGTTTCTTCAAACAGCCACTCGTCATTGCATTTTTTCAATTCGTCAAGCGTCATTTGACGAACATCATTTAGGGTCTGAATATAGTAAGATAAGGGACGACCTTTTATTTCAGCACGCCCTCGTTCCCCTAATTCCAGAGCGGCTCCCCACCGATCCTTTTCTGAATCATTAAGGTCTCGCTTCTCAAACGTATTCACTTGATATGCCACTTCTACTGCAGAGGCATGGAGAAGAGAGCGCCAATCGAATTACTTTGCTCATTCAGTAAAAAATCCAGTTGTTCTCCAGACAGGTTTTGAACACTTTGCAGTGTCGTTGCTCTAGCCCATTTCATCATCGAAACCAAACGACCGATCTCAGGGGTAAACCCTTCGATATCTCCAATAAGGTAGAGTATACTCATATCAAAATGACTCACTAAATCAAAATTCATACTCATCTTGTCTCCTATTCTTGAAAAAAAGCAACTCCTAATAATTGGTATCTAACAATCGTCTGCGTTAGTTCAACAAGAAATATTTTGCCTACAATTTTTTATTCGCAGTACTGATTCAGTTATCCCGTTAACGCATCGAGGCCAAAGAAAAATGAATGGACCAAAGAACGGTTTCTTTTTCAAGACATCATTCACCTTCGTTTGCTGGATACCAGACCATGTAACCGGTGTAGGTGCATCAACTCTGATCCACGCGTCTCCAACCCAACCGCTTTTGATGTGATACTAATTGGCGATTTTTTCAAAGGCTTGAATCGTCTGCGGTGCAATCGCATTAGCGGTCATGGTACTAAGAGCTGGACCTTTACACCGTAGACATGTACACAAAATGTCCTATTTTGTGTACCATATCAAAAGAAGTTACCGCGGTATCTCCTTCATTGTTTGTTTAGAGTCGCTAACGTTTTTTGTTAGTTCAATAAAGCAGCTTTAGTTTTCTTAAAATAAAAGGAATACAAATTAGAGCTATACCTGCAAGAACAAATATAGAACCGTGGGTCATAAGTGAGGGAGTAGTAGCAGGTATAAGCATTCCTAGCTCGTATATGGATTCCCCACGACCCTGGGTTATCAAAACTACAATTCCTTCATAAACAACAAACAGTCCAAAGAGTGGAACCAGCCATATTAGTTTCTTCAATAATATAACGCCTCCTTTTGTTAATAAGTAAATGAATGATTAGTATAAGGTCCAACAAATAACACTGACTAATTTCAATAGCAGATCAATTATTTCGTTCATAACCGCTTTTGTAGCACCAAATTTGGTTTTTTTGTCAGAGGTTAAGATCGTCCTTCTGACTTAGTCATTCATTTAAATTGATTAACTCTTTCTCGATGTTTTTAAGCGTTTTGTGTTGGATCTTGAGTTGATTTTAGTTGAATTATCGCTGTAAACCATTCAACATGAATCAAATCCTCATCCTTTCGCTTGGTAATAATACCATAATTTGGATCGTAGGATCTTGAAGACCAAGACAGCTGTAAAAAAACCATTAATTTTGTTGAGATGTCTGGCTCTCTTTTTCATTCAAAGAAATCCGAGAAAAACCGGCTCTTCCGTAGATGGGAACAGAGCTGTTTTTTGCCATTGTTCCATGCTGACTGAACTGGTTTTTGGCTATACTTCAAACGTACATATCAGCAGCCACTGCCCCAAGCCTTCGAGAGCGGCGTGGCTGCCTACTTCTTATTGCCCGTTCATCTTTGATGAGCGGCGTTGACCGTGAAAACAACATGTTATTGTCTCCTTTTTATCATAATCGTTGTCACATGCCCTCACGATAAAAAAAGGGACCAGCCAAAGCGCTCCTACGATCCAGCTGGCGTGCCCATCTGCTATTCTCCTTCAAACAACCGTTCGCCTTTATGCAGCCTCCAAGCAATTTTAGCCGTATGCGGGAGCTCACGTGCGGTTGGCGCGTGTGCCGCCAAATATCGGGTACAGGCGAGTAGCATCGTTTCTTTGGCCTTCTCCGCAAAAGAGCCTGCCGCCGTTTGCCAGCGGTCGTATTCGGCCACTGCGGCCTCATACATTTGGAAAGAATGGAATTCCGCATCCTCCCGCAACAGCGCATGGCCAAGTGTGTTAAGTAGCGCTCCTGGCTCACCACCACCATGAATGTAATCCATCACCCATTGCGCGGCCGGTCCGACCTGCTGGCGAAGATCGAGCAAATCAAGCAGCTCCTGATGGTTGGTCGGCGCGGCGGAGCCGGACGGCTTCGGACGAGCGGCTGTCGGTACGTTTAAGAAACGGTCAAGATATACGCTGACAGCTCCGTGAAAAATCGCCCGCTGTAACAGCGGTTCATCAGATTGCAGCAACCTTTCATGCACGGCGTGAGCATAAGTGAACGTATGGAGAACTGCAATCCAATCGCCAAAATCATTCTGTGTATGGAAACGAACGATCCGTTCCGCGGCGGCCAAAGCAACGAGCTTCGCCAATTGCGCCGGAGCCGTTCCCGCGATGAGCAGGTCGCGCAGCAAAGCGATCGTTTGCTCTGGCGTATCGCTCAGCAGCTGCTGCAGCAATTGCTCTTCCGTATCATCAGACAGCTGCGCATCCGTTGACCCACCGATGGGCTGCGCCTGCGCCGCATTCTGCTCTAGCTCGTTGACTGCTTGCTTGATCGGCTCTACAAGGTTCAGCGGCGCTTGCCACTGGTGCAACTCCTCGCTCCGTGTCGGACGAGCCATCATCGGTACGAGCGAAGTTAAAATCCGCTCCTTTTGCGACACATTCGCCCACACCAGCACCTCAAAGGCTTTGCTGTGGAAATCGAACACATGCCCGCCGTCCAAGTAAAAGTGATCTGTTGCGGCGATAAGCATCATTTCTGACAGCCGCTTCGTGTCAATGCCTTTCAAAATTGCGGTGATCAACACTTTCTCTGCGCCCTGCGTATCCCGAACCTCTATGCAACTGCGATACCACTCGGTCAACCGTTCGAACGGCACGTCCACCGACGGCAGCGCCGACAGCAAGTGGCGGGTTCCTCTGCCCGAGCTGCCTCGAGCAACATGGACA